>NZ_JBVJHZ010000007.1:49017-158988 GCF_055586545.1 Glycomyces sp. NPDC050141
GGGGCGACCGGTGAACCGGTCGCCCCGACTTCGTAGTACATGACATATGACGCAGTACAGAGCGCTGGAGCAGGGCCACTTCGGTGCCGCCGCCGGAGCGAAGCCGCGCTCGAAGAGTGCCCGGCCGTCGCTCGGCCAGCGGCACCGATCAAGCCGAGTCGCGGACGATCAGCTCGGTCGGAAGGATCATCGGTTCGACTTCCTCGTCCTCGAGCAGCGCGAGGAGGAGGCGGACGGTCTCCTCGGCGACCTTCGCGAGCGGCTGGCGGACCGTGGTGAGGGCCGGGCGGGTGGCCGAGGCGATCGCCGAGTCGTCGAAACCGCCGACGGCGACGTCCTCGGGCACCCGGCGGCCGGCCGCGTGCAGCGCCTGCAGCGCACCGGCGGCCATGAGGTCCGAGGCGACGAACACCGCGTCGAGGTCCGGCACGTTCTGGAGCAGCCGGTGCATGGCGGCCTCGCCGCCCGCCTGCGTGTAGTCGCTGTGCACGACCATCTGCTTCCCGGCCTTGCGGCCGAGGACGCTCGTGAAGCCCTCCAGGCGGAGCGAGCCGCCGGGTGTGTCGAGCGGGCCGGTGATCATGCCGATCTTCCGGCGCCCCTGCTCGACCAGGTACTCGGCCATGGCACGGGCGCCGCCGCGCTCATCGGCTGCGGCGTACGGGATCACCGATTCGCGGCCGAGGACCGCGCCGAGGGCGACGGCGGGCACGCCCGCCCGCTCGATCTCGTCGAGCAGCGGGTCGCCCGCGTGGGTGGAGATGAGCAGCGCGCCGTCGGCGTGGCCGCCGCGCAGGTACCGGGCCACCCGGTCGCGGCCGCCGTCGTCGCCCGCGATCATGAGCACCAGCGACATGTCGCGGTCGGCGAGCTGGTTGGTGGCCACGCGCATGAGCACCGAGAAGTTCGGGTCCTCGAACAGCCGCTCCTGCGGCTCCGAGAGCACCATGACGATCGAGCCGGTCCGGCTGGTCTTCAGGCTCCGCGCCGCCCGGTTCACCACGTAACCGGTCTCGGCGACCGCACGGCGCACCGCCGCCTCGGCCGACAGCGACACGTTCGCCTTGCCGTTGAGGACGCGGGAGACGGTACCGCGCGAGACGCCCGAGGCCTCGGCCACGTCGTGGATCGTCGGTCGTTTCCGTGTCAAGATGCTCAGCTCTCCCTTGTGTCTCACTCGATTATCGCCCGCCCCGGCCATCGGCTCGGCCCGGGCGGGGTGCGGGGAGGCCGCCCAAGGGGACGGCGGCCTCTCCGCGGCTTCCGCGCTCTGCGCCGAAGCGGCCGCACCGCAGGGGTGTCACCCGCCGCCGAGCGCCCGCAGTGACGAAAGCGCGTTCCCTTCGAAATCGAACAGCGCCTGGTTGGCCCACGAGCTGCCGTGCTCGTCGACCACGTCGTCGCCGTACTCCATCCCGGCCCGCGAGGCCCAGGTGGTGCCGTCCACCGGCAGCCACGCGGGCTCCCAGTAGACGATCCCGAGGCCGCGCCCGCCGGGCACGTCGTCCACAGTGGTGTACAGGTCGCGCAGGTACGCGGCCTGGCCCTCCGGCGAGGCCGGGTAGCCGCCCGTCTCGGCCAGCCCCAGCTGGAACACCTGGTGGTGCCCGGCCGGGGACTCGCCGGTCCACGCGTACGCGGTCTCGACCACCACGAGGTCCTTGCCGTACCGGTCGGCGAGGTCGTTCAGGTTGGCGCCCAGGTCCTTCAGGGTCCCGTGCCAGTACGGGTAGTAGGACAGGCCGATCACGTCGAAGTCGAGGCCGCGCGCGGTCGCCTGGTCGAACCAGCCGCGGTACAGCTCGTTCGCGCCGCCGAAGTCGAGGTGGATCATCACCCGCGCCTCGCCCGCTTCGCGCACTGCCGCAACGCCCGCCGCAAGGAGCCCGGCGAGGCGGTCGAACGCCTCAGGGTCTTCGCGTTCGAAGCGCCGTTCGGCGTCGATGAACTTCGGGGTCCGGCCTTCGGGCCAGAGCATGCCGTTGGTGATCTCGTTGCCGACCTGCACCATGTCGGGCGACGCGCCGGCCGCCGCGAGGGCCGCGAGCACGTCGGAGGTCCAGTCGCGCACGCGCGCTTCGAGCTCGGCGCCTTCGAGGCCGCGCCACGCCTTGGGCGTGGACTGCTTCTTCGGGTCCGTCCAGAAGTCCGAGTAGTGCAGGTCGAGCAGGACCTGGTGGCCCGCCGCCTTGGCGCGGCGGGCCAGCGCGACGGTGGTCGCGAGGTCGTTGGTGCCGCCCATGTAAGGATCGCCGGCGTCGTCGCGCGGGTCGACCCACAGGCGCAGGCGGATCCAGTTGACGCCTTGCGCGGCGAGCAGTCCGAACAGGTCGTGCTCGGTGCCGTCGGCGCGGAAGACCGCGCCGCGCTGTTCGATCTCGGCGGTCATGGAGACGTCGGCGCCTCGGATGGGCAAGAGCATCAGTTTCCTTACCCCTTCTCGGCGCCCGCGGCGGCCCCGGTGACGAGGTAGCGCTGCAGGACGATGTAGAGGATGGTGATCGGCAGGGCGAGCACGACGGCGCCCGCGGCGAACGTCGTGTACGAGTTGGCGTACTCGGAGCTGATCATGTTGAACAGGCCGAGGGCCACGGTCTGCTTGTCCGCGCTCTGCAGCACCAGGCGCGGCAGGATGAAGTCCATCCACGGCAGCGTGAACTGCGTGATCGCCACGAAGGTGAGCATGGGGCGCATGAGCGGCAGGATGATGCGCACGAAGATCGTCAGGCGCCCGGCGCCGTCGATCGCGGCGGCCTCGTCGAGGCTCGCGGGCAGGTTGTCCGTGTAGCCCTTCATGAGCCAGATGTTGTACGGCAGCGCCCCGGCGATGCTCACGAGCGCGAGGCCGGTGAGCGAGTCGAGCAGGCCGAAGTTCAGGAAGAGCATGTAGACGGCGATGGCGGCCAGGAAGGCCGGGAACATCTGCAGGATGAGGATGCTCAGCAGGCCCGCCTTGCGGCCCTTGAACTTGACGCGGGAGAACACGTAGCCGCAGATCGCGGCGAGCACGACCGAGCCGATCATGTTGACCACGGCGACGAAGAGCGAGTTGAGGTACCAGCGGCCGTACGAGGTCTCGGTGAACAGGTCCACGTAGTGGGCCATGGTCGCACTCGAAGGGAACGGCGAGACCTCGCCGAGGCCGTCGCCGGGGCTCACGGACGCGCCGACGACCCACAGGAGCGGGAAGATGACGATCGCGGCGACGACGAGCAGCTCGAGGTGGATGAGGACCGTGGAGAGGCCCTCGCCGCGGGGCTTGCGGCGGCGGCGCGGGGCGGCCTTGGTGGCCGGGCGTTCGGCAAGTTGCGTAGTCATGGTCAGAGCTCCCGGATCGCCTTGGAGCGGTTGAGGTTCCACACGGAGATCGTGCCGACGATGAGGAAGATGAAGAGGCTCATCACGGCGCCGATGTTGTACAGCTGGGTCTCGAACGTGAGCTTGAACAGCCAGGTGACGAGCAGGTCGGTGCTGCCCGCGAACCGGTAGTCCGCGTTGTCGGGCCCGCCTTCGGTGAGGAAGTAGACCACGCCGAAGTTGTTGAAGCTGGACACGAACGAGAGGATGAGCAGCGGCGCGACGGTCTTGTGGACCACCGGCAGGGTGATGTGGCGCAGCTGCTGGAAGGCGCTGGCGCCGTCCATGCGGGCGGCCTCGTAGTAGCTGGCGTCGATGTTGGTGAGCACGCCGCCGACGAGGGCCATGAAGAACGGGAAGGTGAGCCACAGGTTGATGAGGAGCACTACGGCGCGGGCGAGGTTCGGGTTGGAGGCGTCGGTGAACCAGTAGATGCGCTCGTCGGTGAGGCCGACGTCGACCAGCCACTGGCTGATGGGCCCGAACTGGCCGTTGAACATGGAGCGGAACACCAGGGCCGAGACGATCGCGGGGACCGCCCACGGCAGGAGGAACACCGAGCGCCACACGCGCGGGAACTTGACGCGCTTGTTCGCCAGGAGCACGGCCTGGAAGAAGCCGAGCGCGTAGGAGGCGACGGTGGTGATGAGCGCGAACACGAAGGTCCAGGCGAGGACGCCGAGGAACGTGTTCGTCCAGGCGGAGCCGGAGAGGATCGCGCCGAAGTTGTCGAAGCCCACCCATTCGACGAGGTTCTTGGGGGGCAGGTTGTCGCGGTTGTAGTTGGTGAACGCGACGAGGATGACGAACAGGACCGGCAGGACGGACATGAACACGACGAGCACGAGGCCCGGCGAGAGCATGATGTACGCGAAGGCGCTGTCCCACAGGCGGCGGGCGTAGGCCGCGGAGGACTCGCGGGGGCCGCCCGCGTTGAGCGTCGCGCGGTAGGCGGCGGCGTCGCGGATGCCCCAGATCCAGATGATCGCCAGGAGGGCGAGGACGAGCAGCGCGATGAGGCCGCTGGCCAGGAGGGTGACGGAGTTGTCGCCTTCGGACAGGCCCGTCACGGTCATCTGGCGCGGCTGGGTGCCGAGGGTGAACAGGCCCCACAGGCCCTGGATGAAGAACCCGCCGTTGCTGCGCGGCGTGAAGTCCATTCCGGCGTAGTAGTTGCCGGAGGCGATCTCCCAGCCGACCAGGCCTGCGAAGAACGCGAAGAAGAAGACGGCTTTGCCCGCCTGGCGGTTGATCAGCTGCCCGGCCCCCCACACCAGTGCCGAGGCGAGGCCCGGCACCAGTGCGGGGAGCTTGCTGCTTGGAGCGTTGCTCATCGTGCAGTCAGTCCTAGTTGTCCTAGAGTCCGTGCAGCTCGTTGTAGGTGTCGACGGCCTTGGTCTGGGCGTCGGCGGAGGAGCTCAGCTTGTCCCACACGTCGACGGCGAGGGCGTTGCCGACCTCCCAGAAGTACTCGGGGACCTGCGGGATGAGGTCGGCCTGGGCGGACTGCTCGACGATGCCGGCGACGTGCGGGTCCTCCGAGAGGCCTTCGATGCCCGCGAGCAGGTCGGCGTTGAGGGCCGGGATCTGGCCGGTGGTCGCGTAGAGGACCGCGGCGCCCTTGTCGGAGGCGAGGAAGTTCGCGAAGACGCGCGCGGCGGCCGGGTAGTCGGTGTGCCCGGAGACGACGGCGGTGTGCATGCCCGCGAAGGACGAGGCGGGTTCGCCGCCCGCGACGCTCGGCAGGACGGTAACGCCGTACTCGAAGCCGTTGGCCTCGGCGCCCGCGTCGGCGTCGGCGAAGGCCCAGGGGCCGTTGATCGCGTAGGGGACGGTGCCGGCGGAGAACTCCTGGCGGATGTTCTCCTCGGTGGCGTCGGCGGCCGGGACGTCGAAGATCTCGCGCAGGCCCGCGTAGTAGTCGAGGGCGGCGATGAGCTTCGGGTCGTCGAAGTTCGGCTTGGCCGGGTCGAGGTCGGGGTAGAGCTGCCAGCCGGTCGCCGAGAGGATCGAGTAGGCGTGGTAGATCTCGCCGGGCGTGAACTGGACGGTCCACTGGTTCTTCGACGCGTCGTTGTACTCGGCGGCGAGGGTCTTGATCTCCTCCCAGGTGGTGGCCGGGGCGTCGGAGCCGGTGAGCTGCTTGAGGAGGGTCTTGTTGTAGAACAGCGCGATCGACTCGGTGGTGATCGGCACGGCGTGCATCGAGTTGTCCTCGCCGCCGGAGACGACGCCGGTGAAGGTCTCGCTCATGCGGCTCTTGAGGACGGCGTCGTACTCGCCGAGGGGGGCGGCCACGCCCTGGTCGATGGCGCGGGAGAGCTGGTCGTAGAAGGACATGTAGACGTCCGCGCCCTTGCCGGCCTCGGCGGCGGTCGTCATCTTCTCGACGGCGTCGTTCTTGGGGACGAGTTCGTACTCGACCTTGACACCCGGGAACTGCTCGGTGAAGGCGGCGATGGCGGCTTCGGCTTCGTAGTCGGTCTCGAACCAGACCTTGAGGGCCTTCTTGCCGGAGGCGATGTCCTCTTCCATCACGTACTGCTGGGCGTCGGCGTCCCACTCGATGCCGCCGCTCTCGGTCTTGGCGTCCTCTTCGGGGCTGCCGCAGGCGGCGAGTGTCCCGGCCGCGGCGACGCCGCCGCCGAGGGCGAGGAGGTTGCGGCGGTTGAGTGAGGGTCCCGCGTGAGCACCTTTGCTGCGCATGTCAAGTCCTTGTCTCGGTAAGTGAGGGGCCAGGTCGGCGCTGGGCGTATGAAGCGCGCCACCGGGCTGTGAACGTTTACACGAATCTAGCGACTCAGATCCCAGTTAGCAACCAAGTTTTGCGCCACTTGTCCGCTTTTTGGTTAAATATTCTTCATGAAACGATCACAATTTTGAAACGGCCCTCGACATAACCTCAGGTTGCGCGATCGCTAGGCGTCGAGTACTGTGCACGTTCACAGGCATTGATGCAAGGAACCTCACAGGAGACACGGTGCAGACCATTCGCTACGGAGGCGACTACAACCCCGAACAGTGGCCCGAGGAGGTCTGGCACGAGGACGTCCGCCTCATGCGCGAGGCGGGAGTGAACCTCGTCAGCCTCGGGATCTTCAACTGGGGGATCATCGAGCCCGCCCCCGGCGAGTACGACTGGACCGGCCTCGACAAGGTCATCGGCCTGCTGCACGACAACGGCATCGGCGTCGACCTGGGCACCCCCACCTCGGCCCCGCCGTCCTGGTTCCGCCGCGCGCACCCCGAGACCCGCCTCGTCGACTTCGAGGGCCGCACCATGGCCTCGGGCTCGCGCCACGGCGTATGCCCCTCGCACCCGGTCTACAGCGACGCGTGCGCGTCGATCGTGGAACAGCTGGCGTCCCGCTACGGCAAGCACCCCGCCGTCGAGATGTGGCACCTGCACAACGAGTACGGCTGGGCCAACGTCCAGTGCTACTGCGACGAGTCCGCCGCGCACTTCCGCCGCTGGCTCGCCGACAAGTACGGCGACGTGGACGCGCTCAACGAGGCCTGGGGCACCGCCTTCTGGGGCCTTACGTACCGCGACTTCGACCAGGTCGAGGCCCCCGCGCTCGCCCCGCCCGGCGTCAACCCCGCCCTGCAGCTGGACTGGATGCGCTTCTCCAACGACGCGCACATCGCCAACTACCGCCTCCAGCGCGACATCATCGCCAAGCACTCCGAGGCCCCGGCGACCACGAACTTCATGGTGCCCAACTGCAAGGACATGGACTACTTCCGCTGGGCCGAGCACGTGGACGTCGTCTCCAACAACCACTACCTGATCGCCGAGCGCGAGGAGCACGAGATCGAGCTCGCCATGAGCGCCGACCTCACCCGCGCCGTCGCGGGCGGCCCGTGGATGATCATGGAGCACTCCACCTCCGCGGTGAACTGGCAGCCGCGCAACATCGCCAAGACCCCCGGCGAGCTGCGCCGCAACTCCCTCTCGCACGTCGCACGCGGCGCCGACGGACTCATGTTCTTCCAGTGGCGGGCCTCCCGCGCCGGGTCCGAGAAGTTCCACTCGGCGATGCTCCCCCACGGCGGCACCGACACCCAGGTGTGGCGCGACGTCGTCGCCCTCGGCAGCGACCTCGACAAACTCTCCACTGTGGTGGGTTCTGACGTGCACGCCGACGTCGCGGTCCTGTGGGACTGGGAGTCCTGGTGGGCCCTCGAACTCGAATGGCGCCCTTCGGTGGAGCTGGAGTTCCGCGAGCGCGTCGAGGCCTACTACAGGTCGCTGTGGAAGCAGCACATCACCGTGGACTTCGCGCACCCCGAGGCCGACCTGGGCCGCTACAAGGCCGTGATCGCGCCGTCCTCGTACCTGCTCACCGCCGCCGCGGCGAAGAACCTGCGCGGGTACGTCGAAGGCGGCGGGCAGCTGCTCGTCTCCTACTTCTCCGGGATCGTCGACGAGCACGACACCGTCCACCCCGGCGCGCACGCCGCCGTGCTGCGCGAGACGCTCGGCCTGTGGGTCGAGGAGTTCCACCCGGTGCACGAGGGCACCCGGCTCGCCCTCACCTCGGGTGCGGGCGGCCGCATCTGGTCCGAGCACGTGCGCCTCGACGGCGCCGAGGCCCTGGCCGCGTTCGCGGACGGGCCCGATGCGGGCCGCCCGGCGATCACCCGCCACCGGGTCGGCTCCGGCTCGGCCTGGTACGCGGCGACGGCCCTCGACCACGAGACCGGTCTGAGCGAGCTCCTCGCCGAAGTGCTCGACGCCGCCGGTGTCGAACGGCCCCAAGGGCTCCCCGACGGGCTCGAGGCGGTCCGCCGCGGCCCCTTCAGTTTCCTGATCAACCACACCGGTCAGGACCAGCACGTCCCGGACCTCCGGGGCACTGACGCCCTCACCGGCGCCGCCTACGCGGACGGCGTCCCGGTACCCGCCGGAGCGGTCGTCATCGTCGCGAGCGCCTAGGCGCTGCAACCCTTCCCACAAGTCTCTACCTCACAAGGACGTGATCTCGCAATGAAGCGAAGGACAGCCCTCACCACCGCCGCCGCGGCCCTCGCCGCGCCGGCCCTGGCCCTCGGCGCGGCCGAGTCCGCCCAGGCCCAGACCGCGTTCGCGCGCGGCGCCGACATCTCCAGCCTCGCCAAGTCCGAAGCCAAGGGCGGCGTGTACATGTGGGCCGACGGCTGGCAGGAGGACGCCATCTGGATCCTCCAGAAGAGCGGCGTCAACTGGATCCGCCTGAAGGTCTGGGTCAACCCGGCCGACGGCTACAACAACAAGACCCACGTCGTCAACGTCGCCAAGCGCGCCCGCGCGGCCGGGATGAACGTGCTCGTCGACTTCCACTACACCGACACCTGGGCCGACCCGGGCGCGCAGACCAAGCCCGCGGCCTGGGCGAACTACAGTGTCGCGCAGTTGAAGACCGCGATCTACAACCACACCGCCGACGTCCTCGGCGCCATGAACGCCGCGGGTGCGGCCCCGCAGATGGTGCAGGTCGGCAACGAGCTCAACGCCGGGATGCTGTGGCCCACCGGCCGCTACGACCAGCTCGACAACCTCGCGCAGTTCCTCATCTCGGGCGTCAACGCCGTCCGCGCGACGGTGCCCGCCGCGAAGGTCATGCTGCACCTCGCCGAGGGCGGCAACAACTCGGTGTTCCGCTGGTTCTTCGACGCCATGCAGGCCCGCGGCGTCTCCTGGGACACCATCGGTGCCTCGTACTACCCGTACTGGCACGGCTCCCTCTCGGGGCTCCAGACGAACCTCAACGACATGGCCTCGCGCTACGGCAAGCCCGTGTACGTGGTCGAGACCGCGTACCCGTTCAACCCCGGCGACCGGGACGGGTTCGGCAACATCATCAGCGCCGCAACCCCCGTCGCGGGCTACCCGGCGAGCTACACGGGCCAGTCGAACATGCTCACCGCGATCGCCAACGTCGTGAAGGCCGTGCCGAACGGCCGGGGCGCGGGCGTGTTCTGGTGGGAGGCCACCTGGACCGCGGTGGCGGGCAACGGCTGGGACCCGTACGACGCGAACAGCAAGAACGGCTGGGAGAACCAGGCGCTGTTCGACTTCGCGTGGAAGGCCACCCCGGCGCTGAAGACCCTCGGCACCCTGTAGAGCCACACCCCTAGGCTGGCCGGTCCCGCGACGCGCTGCCTTTACAAGGCACCGCCCCGGACCGGCCCGCCGATCCCCTCCCTCAAGAAAGCGAACCGCATGAAGCGCAGAACCGCCCTCACCGCCGCCGGAGCCGGCGTCCTCGCCGTCGGCGCGGCCGCCGCCGCGACCCCCGCCCTCGCCGAATCGCTCAGCGGCGGCCGCCCCTCCAAGCAGGGGTTCGTCCGCGGCGCCGACATCTCGGGCCTGATCAAGAACGAGGACTTCGGGGCGGTCTACCGCCGCGCCGACGGCCGCCGGGGCGACGCCGTCAAGATCCTCGCCGAAAACGGCGTCAACTGCATCCGCGCCAAGGTGTGGGTCGACCCCGCCGACGGCTACAACACCAAGACGCAGGTCGTCGAACTCGGCAAGCGCGCCAAGCGCGCAGGGATGGACCTCCTGGTCGACTTCCACTACTCCGACACGTGGGCCGACCCTGGCAAGCAGTACAAGCCCGCGGCCTGGGCGGACCTCAGCTTCGCGGACCTGAAGACCGCGGTGTACGAGCACACCGCTGACGTCCTCGGCGCGCTCAAGGCGGCCGGGGTCAAGCCGGGCCTGGTGCAGATCGGCAACGAGACCAACGGCGGGCTCATCTGGCCCGACGGCCGCTGGGACCAGCTCGAGCAGATGGCCGAGCTCCTGACGGCCGGATGCGACGCGGTCGCCGACGTCCTCCCCAAGGCGCAGACCATCCTCCACCTCGCCGAAGGCGGCAACAGCGGCGCGTTCCAGTGGTTCTTCGACAACGCGGTCGCCAACGGCGTGCCGTTCCACGCGATCGGCGCCTCGTTCTACCCGTACTGGCACGGCGAGCTGAGCGGCCTCGCGGCGAACCTGAACGACCTCGCGACCCGGTACGGCAAGCCGCTGTACGTGGTCGAGACCGCGTACCCGTTCACCACTGAGGACTCGGACGGGTTCGGGAACATCATGACCGACCCCGAGCCCGTGGCGGGCTTCCCGTCGAGCCCGGAGAACCAGTCGTACTGGATCGAAGCCATCGCCGATGTCGTCAAGGCCGTCCCGGACGGGCTCGGCAAGGGCCTGTTCTGGTGGGAGGCGACCTGGACCGGCGTCGCGGGCGCGGGCTGGGACCCGGCCGACCCCGCGAGCGGGAACGGCTGGGAGAACCAGGCGCTGTTCGACTTCGACGGCAAGGCGCTCCCGGGGCTCAAGACCCTCGGCAGCCTGTAGCACCCCCATTGGACGGCCGTGCCGTCCGATCCGAAGCCGCCCACCGGGTCAAGACCGGGCGGCCCGGGATCGGGCGGCACGGCCTTTTCCATGACCAGATCGGTCCGGGGCCGGGCCCGATCGTGCCTGGCCGCAGGGCCTCCGCTCCGCGAGCATTGACCGTATGAGAACCGCGCTCTTCGTCATCGACGTCCAGGAATCCTTCCGCCAGCGCCCCATGTGGGCCCACATGTCCAACCCCGGCATCGTCGACAAGATCAACCCGCTCGTGGAGACCGCGCGCGCCAACGGCGACCTGGTGGTGTGGGTGCGCCACATCGAACCGGGCACGGACAACGTGTTCGACCCGGCGCTCGGGTTCGTGGAGTACCTGCCCGGGCTCAAGCCGTTCGCGGGCGAACCGGAGCTGTTCAAGACCTCGCACAACGCGTTCACCACGACCGGCGCCCAGCAGCTGCTCGTGCAGCACGGGGTCGGCGAGGTCGCCGTCACGGGCATCCGCACCGAGCAGTGCTGCGAGACGACGGCCCGGGTCGCCTCGGACCTCGGGTACGCGACGGTGTTCGTCACCGACGCGACGTCGACGAACCCGATCGAGCACCGCGACGCGCCGCAGGGGCGCGGCCTGGAGGAGATCCTGGCCGACCCGCGCACGCTGGGGACGGACGCGATCATCGAGCGGACCGAGTACGCGCTGGCGGGGCGGTTCGCGACGGTGACGGGGGTGGACGCGCTGGTGCGCGAGTGGCAGGATCGTGCTTCCGATCGCGACTGAGAGGTGAGGAGGCGCGGTGTCGGAGGTGGTCTTCCTGCTGGTGCCGAAGCTGCACCTGCTGGATCTGGCGGGTGCGGCGCAGGTCTTCTCGACTGCGGCGGACCTGTCGGTCGCGGCGGGCGCCGCCCCGGCGTACCGGTTGCGGTACATCGCGGAGGAGCCGGAAGTGCCTACGGCGCAAGGGCTCCCGGTGCGGGCCGAGACCGGGTGGCCGGAGCTCGACGCTGACGACCTGGTGATGGTGCCGGGCTGGCGGTCGCCGGGGACGGCGGGCGGGCCGAGGCTTTCGGAGACGCAGGCGCGGCACCTTTCGGAGCATCACCGGCGGGGCGGCACGGTCGCGAGCGTCTGCTCGGGCGCGTTCGCGCTCGGGCAGGCGGGCCTGCTCCACGGGCGCCGGTGCACGACGCACCATGACCTGCAGGACGAGCTCGCACGTCGTTTCCCTGAAGCCGCAGTAATACGTGACGTCCTATACACCGAGGACGACCGGGTGATCACGTCTGCGGGGATCGCCAGCGGCATCGACTTGGCGCTGCATTTGGTGGCGGTGCGGCACGGGCCCGCGATGGCGGCGCTGGTGGCGCGGGAGATGGTGGTCTTCGCCCGCCGCAATGGCGATGAGCCGCAGGCGAGTGCGATGCTGCGGCACCGCTCGCACCTGTCGGACGCGGTGCACCGGGTCCAGGACCGGATCGACGCCCACTACACGGAGCCGCTGCGGCTGCCGGTGCTAGCGGCCGGTTGCGGTGTCTCGCAGCGGACGCTGACGCGGCAGTTCGCGGAGGCGACGGGCTTGACGCCGTTGCGGTACCAGTCGGTGCTGCGGCTCGAGCGGGCCGAGCACCTGATCGGCCAGGGCGCCACGGTGGATTCGGCAGCGCGGGCGGTCGGGTTCGCCGACGCGAGGATGCTGCGGCGCCTGCGGGCGGGCGCCGCAGCGTGAACTGCGGGCGGTCGTCGTTAGAAGGCGTAGGGGCCGAATCGGCCCCAGGCGACGATCCCGGCGAGGATCAGGATGACGGCGTTGACGGCGATCGTGGAGTATTCGCCCTTGCGGAAGTGGTAGATCGCGGCGAGGACCATGATCAGACCGAGGCCGACGGCGGCGAGGGGTGTGAGGATCACCGCGATGCCGGTGAGGGCGGGCAGGATGAGGCCGAGCGCGGCGAGAACCTGCGAGATGCCGACGAGTTTGACCGCCGCGAGCGGGAAGTCGGACACCCAGGGGAAATTGGGGGCGAGCTTTTCCTTGGACTTGATGGCCTTCTGCGAGCCGGTGTAGAGGAATGCGGCGGCGAGCAGGCCTTGCAGGATCCAGAGGACGACGTTCATGGGGGCGATCTCCTTGTCGGTGCGCAGGGCGGCTCCGGAAGTGGAACGCCCTATCCGTTATTCGTCGGCCAGTGTAACAACCTAAGCGGATAGGGCATTCCACTTGGTTAGGATGTTCGGATGGAACCGAGCTCTGAGAGTGCCGTGTGCAAGCGCGTCCGACGGCTGCGCAGCGACGCCGAGCAGAACCGCGACCGGATCATCGAGGCCGCCCGGGCGGTCTACCGGCGCGAGGGGCTGAGTGCGTCGATGGCGAGCATCGCCCGCGCCGCCGGGGTCGGGATCGCGACCCTGTTCCGCCGGTTCCCCACCCGCATGGACCTGATCGCGGCGGTCTTCGAGGAGGCGCTGCGCCAATGCCGGGACGCCGCCGTGGCGGCGCGCGACGCGGAGGTCGCCTGGGAGGGCTTCCGGGACTTCGTGGAGACGGTGTGCGGGCTGCAGGCGGCCAACCGCGGATTCGCCGAGGTCCTGACCATGAACTACGGGGCGGTGAAGTCGCTCGAACGCCAGCGCCAGGAGACGTACCGGGCGTTCGCCGACCTGATCGCACGGGCGAAGCGGGAAGGGCGTCTGCGGGAGGACTTCTCCCCCGAGGACCTGCCGATCATCCTGATGGCCAACGCGGGCGTCCTGTCGGCGGTCGGCGACGCGGCGCCGGAGGCGTCGAAGCGGCTGGTGGGTCACCTGCTCAGGGCGTTCTCGGAGAGCGGCACCGAGCCGCTGCCGCCGTCACCGAGCCCGAAGGCCTTGATGCGCGGCATGGCCCGGCAGCGGCGGGCTGCGGAGTCCTGAAGGCGGCCGGTGCCATGTGACCGGTGATATGTCACATATCGCCGGGCCAAACCACGACAACGACCGAACGCGCCGCCGAGCGCCGCAGACGGGTTGCCTGGATGACCGACCACGGGCCGACGCTTCGGGAGCCCGGGTACACGGTTGCCGCCGCCTCCGGGTCGGCAATAGACTGGCGGAGTTTCGCGCGTCCGGCAGGCGGTGCGCCCGACCCCCCTCTGGTCGCCGAATCCGCGACCCCGGCCTCCCGTTCGACCACCCGGCCGCTCGGCCACGCATCCCCTTGAGAGGAACCGCCCGTGTTCGGCACCGTCGATCTGTGGACCTATGTCGTGGCCACCGTGCTCATCATCCTGCTGCCGGGGCCGAACTCGCTGTACGTGCTGTCGGTCGCCTCACGCAAGGGCCGCCGGGCGGGGTTCCAGGCCGCGACGGGGGTGTTCCTCGGCGACTCGGTGCTGATGGTGGCTTCGGCCGCGGGGCTCGCTTCGATGTTCGCCGCTTCGCCGGTGCTGTACAACCTGGTGCGCTGGGCGGGTGTCGCGTACTTGGCGTACCTCGCGTTCGGGCTCTTGCGCGGCGGCTGGAAGACCTGGCGTGCGGCGCGGCGGGGCGAGCCGCTGGAGGCGAAGGTCGTCCATGCGGGCGCGGCGAACGAGCGGCCGTTCGTGCGGGCGCTCATCGCGAGCCTGCTGAACCCGAAGGCGATCCTGTTCTTCGTCGCGTTCTTCGTACAGTTCGTGGACCCGTCGTACGCGTGGCCGGTGCTCAGCTACGGCGTCCTGTACGTGATCCTGCAGGTCTGCTCGATGGTGTACCTGTCGACGCTCATCGTCGCGGGCGACGGCCTGGCCCAGACCTTCCGCCGCCGCAGACGCCTCGCCGCCGCGGGCAACGGCGTCGTCGGCGCGGTCATGATCGCCTTCGCAGCAAAACTCGCCACCAGCTGACCGCACCTGCGCCCTGCGCGCATGCAGCCCCGCATCGCCGCTCCGCTCTCAACCGTTACGGCCAGCGCGGGACTTCCTGGCAGGGGTGCAGGTCGTCCTCGCCTTTGGCGTGGGAGTTCACTTGGGCCACTTCGGTGCCGAAGACGATGTAGTCGTGGAGCGAGGCGCGGAGCTCGTCGTCGGCGTCGCCGTGTTCGCTGACGGCGCGGTCGAAGAGTTCGATGAACCGGGCGCGCTGCTCATCGGTGATGGCGAGTCCGCGGTGGGCGTGGAGGAGCGTGCCGAAGCCGCCGAGTTCGTCGGTGTACCGGGAGGGGCCGCCGAAGACCTCCGCGAGGAACGCGGTGAGGTGGTCGACGTGGTGCGCCGCGCCCGCGCCGAACAGCGGTTGCAGGACGGGGTCCTTCAGCACCGAGCCGTAGAAGGCGTCGACGGTCTCGCGGAGGACGTCCTCGCCGCCGGCCCGCTCGTAGATGGTGGTGGTGTCGCCGTCGCTCATCGAGGTGTCCTTCCGTCAATTCGCTTTCGGAAACGCTTGGCGTCCAAGGGTTTCGGTCCACTCGAGCCTAGCCGGAGCCCGGTGGTATGTCACATAGCGGTGCGAGACGGCGGGCTCATCCGAGGCGTTTGAGACGCCGGAGGAGGTCGTCGGCGCCCTCGTGGTCGGGGTTCCACGACAATGCCTCCTGCAGGACCTCCTGGGCTTCCCGCGTCCGGCCCTCGCGTTTGAGTTCGCCGCCTTGGAGGAACGCCCGCTCCGCGAGGAGGTCGAGGACGCGGGGGTTCCCCGGGTTGTGGTGGTAGGCGCATTTGAGCCAGTTCTGCTGCCGCTCGTAGTCGTCGACGGTGGGCCGGTTCATGGCGGCGGCGATATGGACCTCGATCACCTCGTCGAAGAGTTCCGGGTCGGTGCCGTCGCGTTCCCAGGCCCGGTGCGCGAGCCGGACGGCCTCTTCGGGGCGGCCCGCGTCGATCTGCTTCCGGGCGGCCCCTCGCAGCAGGACCGCCTTCGACGGGGTGGGCCGGGCGGGGGTCGCCGGTGCGGCCGGGGGTTCCTCCACGACGGGAGCGGGCGTGGCCGGGTCGTCGGCCGGGGCGGGTTCGGTCGCTCCATCACGGCCGGAACGGATGCGGCCGAGCAGTTCCTCGGCCGCGGCGATCACCGCCAGCGCCTCCTTCTCCGCTTCGTCGGGGCGCCCTTCGGCGAGGAGGCTCGACGCGGCGGTCAGTCCGGTCACGGTAGCCGGGGTGTCGGCCACCGTGACGAGGGGTGCTTGGAGCCGGAGCGGGATGCGCTGCGGCGCAACGGCGGTGGCCGTAGACCAGTCGGCTGATCGGTCCTCTTCGGCGGCGCTCCGCGAGGCGTGGCTGAGCGCGCCGAGCGCGAGGGCCCGCGCCGAGGCGACCGCGACCGGCAGGCCCCGGCCCGCGGCGGTCTCGGCCACGATCGGGAGGCACACAGTCCCTCCATAGAGGAGTATCTGCCGCACCTCGCCCCAGTCCGTGTCCGCTTCCTCCAGCAGCGTGTCGAGCCGGGACATCGCCCCCGACGCGAGCTCGGCCGCCATCTGGTTGAACGCCTCGACGGTGAACCGGTCGGCCCGCAGCCGCCTGCCGATGTCGGGCAAGGCGATCCGGGTGCGGCCCGCCGACAGGCCCTCCTTGATGTCCTCCGCCGATTCGCGGAGTCGGCGCCAGGCGGCCTCGCCGCGCGGCGGTGCGTCGCCCTGGTCGCGGCCGGTGTCGAGATACCACCGCATCACTCGTTCGTCCAGTGTGGCCCCGCTGCCCTCGGCCGTGCCCCCGTACCCGAGGGCCCGGTAGCGGTGCCGGGTAGCTTCGACCAGGCCGAACTCGCATCCGCTGTAGCCCATGCCGAAGGCCGCGATCAGCCCGTCGGCCTTGCCGACGGTGTGGCCGATGACGGTGGCGAGCGTGTCGTTCAGGAGGCTCACCTCCCCCAGGCCCGCGGCGGCAGCGGCCCGCAGCAGGGCGGTCCGCTGCCGCGACTCGAAGCGGGCGGGCACGGCGATCACGGTGTGCCGCAGGGGCAGCGCGGTAGCGTCGCCGACGCGGTCGCGCAGCTCCCCCAGGGCGCGGGCGAACCGCGCCTCGGGGTCGTCCGGGCAGTCGTCGGGTCGGCCGAGGCGGCTCTTCCAGGTCGGAAAGGCCGCCGCGGCGTCGGGCCCGCCGGGCGCTTCGTAAGCGAGCCAAGGCCACTGCGCGCCTTTCAGCTCGATGAAACCCTCGGCTCCGCCGTGCGGGCCGAACGCGGCCCGCACGCCGGTGCCGCCCAGATCGATCCCGAGGTCGACGCTCGCCACCCGTTGCCCCCGGCCCTAGTCGCGCTTGCGGAGGATGCCGCCGAGGTCGTCGGCGTCCTCGATCTGCTGGACGCCGGCGTTCTCCCGGTAGACCCGGTTGATCATGGTGTTCAGCGCGCGGGACTGGTCGTTGACAGTGGCAGTGCTCCCCTTCAGGTGCGCCTCCTGGATCTTCGCGATGGACTCGTTGATGCTCTCGGCGTCCTGTCGGCTCGCCTGGCTGGCGGCCCGCTCGGCGAGGTACAGCTGCGTGGCCAGGCCCGACCCGAAGATGTCGCGGTTGAGCACGTCGACCATGCGGCGGCACTCGTCCTTGTTGTCGAACATCAGCGCCTCTTCGGCCCGGTCGAGGTCGCTGCGGATCTTCATGGCCTGCGCCGGGTTCACGTACTGCTCGTACACCGCAAGGAACTGCTTCGCGCCGTCCATGGTGGACATCAGGAGTTCGCGGTAGTCGTCGTCCTCGTCCTCGGCCTGCTCGGGTTCGACGGCGCGCTTGGTGCGCGCCTCGGTCACCTTGAGTCCCACGGTCTCCTCGAAGCCGACGCTGGGCACCGTGACGGTGACGTGCAGGATGCGGTCGCGGTCGAGGAACATGGCGACGTCGACCGGCGCGTGCATCTCCACCCCGGGCGGGAGGGTCACGTCGATGGCGCCCTGCTCGGTGTTCTCGCTGGCGACCTTGCTGTCGCCTTCGTAGACGGACACGAAGATCCGCGACGTGTCGGTGACCTCGAACGCGCCGCGGCGCGGCTCGGTCATCGGGTAGGGGGTGTGCGCGGGGATGATATCGACGAACACGTCGGTGTTCGAGCCGACCGCCGCGGCGATGCCCATGCCCATGCCGGTGACGTCGTAGACGTTCGTGTCGCCCACCGACACTCCGGCGGCGAGGCTCGCGCCGCACGCCGAGCAGGTCTCGGCCGTGTCGTCGTTGACCGTGCGGCATTCGGCATCGGGGCATTCCACGCCGCGGAGCGTGTCCGCGAGGATCGCCGCCCCGACGGCCACGCACTCCATCGGGTCGATCTGGCGGCGGACCTTGTCGGCGCCGAACACGCCCGACACGGCGGCGGCGACCTTCGGGACCATCGTCGAGCCGCCCACCAGGATGACGTCCGAGATGTCGTCGGGCTGCAGCTGCTCCTTCTTCAGCGCCTCCCGCACCAGTTCGAGCGTCCGGTCGATGAGCGGGGCGATCATCCCGTCGAACTCGTCGCGGGTCAGCATCATGTCGACGTCGCCGAGCCCGCCCGCGTCCTGGAAGGCCGCTCCGATGTAGATGTCGGCGCTCGGGGCCTCGGTCAGCTCCAGCTTGGCCTTCTCGCCGGCCTTCTTGGCCATGAACAGGAACCGCGGGTCGGCGGAGGGGTCCACGCCGTAGGTGTCCCGCACCCACGCCACGATCCGGTCCACGATGAGCTGGTCGAAGTCGTCGCCGCCGAGCCAGTTGTCGCCGACGTAGCTGAGCACCTGGAAGTGGTTGCGGCCCTCCTCGTCCCGGATCGAATTCAGGATCGAGATGTCGAAGGTGCCGCCCCCGAAGTCGTAGACGAGCACCCGGCGGCGCTCCCCCTCGCGCTGGTCGAGGCCGAACGCGATCGCGGCGGCGGTCGGCTCGTCGATGATCCGCTTGACCACCAGGCCCGCGGCCTCACCGGCCTTGCGGGTCGCGGCCCGCTGGGCCTCCCGGAAGTACGCCGGGACCGTGATCACCGCGTGCGTGACCTCCTCCCCCAGCTTCTCGGTCGCGCCCGAGCGCAGGTGCTCGAGGATCATCGTCGAGACCGCCTCGGGCGTATAGGGACGGTCGCCCATGACCACATGCGCCCGTGCGTCGTCGCCCTCGCCGGAGACGATCGCGTAGGGCCGACGCCCGGCGGCCTCGGTGACCGCCTTGTCGTCGAAGTCGCGGCCCATGAGCCGCTTCACCGACTGGATCGTGTTCTTCGGGTCGCGCTCGGCGAAGTTCAACGCGAACGTCCCGACCAGGAACTCGGGGTCGTGGCCGGGGCGCTGGCGCATCCCGACCACCGAAGGCGTGCTGTTCTTGCCGTGGATCTTCACCACTTCCACGTCGGCCCGCTCGCTGTCGCGGCGCGCCACGACCGAGTTGGTCGTCCCCAGGTCGATGCCGATGGCGGTCATTCGGTTGCTCCTTTGCCTGACGCTGTCGTGACCACTGCGGTGCGCAGCAGCTCTCCTCGGTAGCGGATGCCGTGCTCCCACACGTTGAGGACCGTCAGCTCGGCGGCGTCCGGCCGGTCCTCGACGCCCTTCACCTCGTGCGTGGCCGGGTCCGCGGTCTCCCCGACCCTGCCGATCAGCGCCGCTTCACTCGTCGTCGCGACCGCCCGCTCCAGGTGCCGGGTCAGCGCCTGGATGCGCGCCAGGTGCGGCCCGTCGGCCGCCGCCTCGTCGGCTCCCCAGCGGACGAGGAGGTCGAGCGCGTCGGCGACGCCCTCCAGGAGCGCCTTGACGTCCTTCTCGGGTTGCAGCAGCCGCCGCTCGACGCTCATGAAGCGCTTCAGCAGCTCGGTCAGCTGCGCGCGCTGCTCGTCGGCGCCCTTCACCAGGCCCGCGGTCGCCTTCCGGGCCTCGGCGAGCGTCTCGCGCAGTTCCAACTCGGGTTCGGGCTCGGGCTCGGGCGGTTTCACCGCGCGCCGGGTCTGCGACGCGGGCGGCCTGCCCTTCGCGTTCTTGTTGCGACTCATCGCGTTCCTCACTGGTCGAATCGGATCAGGGTGTCTAGCAGGGAATTGGACGGGAAGGCCGCCAGTTCGGCGGTCACGTCGACCGGCGGCGCCGGGCGGGCCTCGATCTCGGGCAGGTCGTCGCCGATCCCGCCGAGGAGTTCCAGGGCCGCCCCGCGCTGCGACGGGACCTCGGGCGGCGCGGCCGCCTCGGCCCGCTCGCGGTCGAGGCGGGCCCGCGCGTCCGCGAGCGCCGCGTCGAGGTCCACGTCGTACAGCAGCGCGTCGGCCAGCAGCCGGGTCGGCAGGTTCCGCAGCTCGTCCCAGGCCGCCTGGGTCGTGGGGTTCATCAGCCGCCGGGTCATCAGCGTGAACGACGCGTCCTCGACCGCGGCCTGGGTCGAGTCGGGGCCGATCCCGGCCGCCTCCAGCGCCGCGTACGGGTACTTGCCGTCCCACAACGGGTTCGGGTCGCGGATCATGTCGCCGTTCCTTCGCTCGCGAGTTTCGTCTCGACCCCGCCGATCAGCGCCTTCCGGGCGGCGGCGTCGGCCGGGTCCAGGCGGACGGCCCGCACCAGGTCGTCCACGGCGCGGGTGAGGTCGCCCGCGAGCAGCCGCGACTCCGCGCGCGCCAGCAGCGTCCGCGTCGTGTCGCTCTCGCTGTAGGTGCGGGAGATCGCGCCGACCTCCTGCACGGTCAGCCCGAGGAAGTTGACCTCCTTGAGCTCGTCGGCGACCTCGACCAGCGCGGTGAGCGCCCGGTTGCCCGGGCCCGCCGCGTCGATCGCGGCGTCGATCCGCACCAGCGCCTCCAGCAGCAGTCCGGTCTTCGCCCGGGCACCGCGGCCCCGCTCGGCGGCGAACATCAGGAACCGGGCGTGGCTCTCCACCGCCCGCCCCGCGCCGGGGTCGAGGTCGAGCGCCCGGCGCATCTCCGGCAGCAGCGGCGCCGGGTTCACGGTGCGGTTCGCGGCCCACCGGTACAGCACGCGGTCGACGATCCGGCGGGCGAGCTCGCGGTCGAGCTCGGCCGCGCCGACCGGACCGGCCACCGCGGGCGCGGCTTCCAGGAGCCGGATCGCCTCGTCCAGGCGCGTGTGCTGGCGGTTGTCGGAATCGACCAGGTAGTTCGCCCGGCCCAGGATGATCCGCAGGACGTCCTGCCTGGTCTTCACTGACGTGGCGGCGTTGGCCGAGACCGTGACCGCCGCGGCGAACTCGGCGATCGCGTCCTCGATCCGGCCGTCCGCGAGCAGGCTCTGCCCGTTGAACAGCCGGATGCGGACCGCCAGGTCGACCGCGTCGCGCAGGAGCCTGACACGGCGGCGCGGCAGGTGCACATAGGCCGGATCGCGGGCGAGGCAGTCCCGGCAGTGGTCGCAGTCCTCGATCGGGCCGTGGCCCTCGACGGCCGGACCGTCGCAGTCCGGGGGCTGCTCGGTCCTCGGCAGCCGGTGGAACGCGGGGAGCGCCGCGATCGCGGCGTCGTACCGGTGCCGCTCGTACTCGCTGAACGCGGCCGCCGACTGCGAGAACGACCAGCGGAGGCGGCGCGCCACCGACTCGTCGGCGCCGGCGTCGGCGTCGAGCGCCACCGTGAAGCGGCCCAACGCGTCCTGCAGCCCGGCGATGGCCAGATACCCAGGGCCGCAGGCGAACGTGCGCTCGGTGTCGGCGGTGACGAGGAGGCCGCCCGCCTCGCGCAGGACCTTCGCGGCCTCCATCTCGGCCTCCAGCAGCCCCACGAGCGCCCGGCCCCGACCAGCGAGCCCGGCCCTGCCGCCGCGCGCGTGCCGCTCGGTGTACCCGTCGACGACGGCGACCAGCGAGGAGCCGAGATCGGCCCTGAGCCGCCAGATGTCCGAGGGCGTCACGGGCCGCCCGTACCGCTCCGCCCGGGCCGCGCCCCAAGTCGACCAGTACTCGTCGTCGCCGATGAGCGTCGCCCAGCACGGTAGCGAGGCGCCCCACGCACCGGCGGCGGCCTCCCACGCGCCGATCTCCTCGAGTTCCTTCGCGCGCAGCAGGGTCGCGACGGCGAGCCGGTGGGCGTTGGCCATGTCCTCGGGCCGTTCGGCCGTGCGCCTTCGCATCTGCGCGACCGCCGTCTCGCGGTCGCCCGACAGGAGCGTGAACAGCGGCGCCTCCTCCGGCAGGAGGTCCCGCAGCTGCCGCAGCAGGTCACCGTCGAGGTCGGTCGCGGCGAGGGCCCGGCCGAGCGCGGCGGCGTCGCGCGCGGCGTACAGCTGCGTGTCGGTGAGCAACCGCTGCACCGGGTCCCGCAGGGAGTCCCAGGCCCGCCGGGCCTGGGCGCTCATGCCGCCGCGGCTCATCAGCGCGAACGGCGCCTCGTCCACATCAGCGGATCGCGAGTCCGGGCCGATCCCTGCGGCCGCGAGCGCGGCGTAGGGGAACTCGGGGTCGGCGGCGGCCAGCGGGTCGGGGACGAGGCTGCCGGTGAGGAGCGCTTCGGCCCACGGCAGGGCCTCGCGCAGGCGCCGCAGCCGGTCCGCGCGGGCGGCGGCTTCCGGCATGGTGGCGTTGGCGAACGCGGTGATCGCGTCGGTCCAGGCCCCCGCTTCCTCCAGGCACCGGGCCTCGCAGTAGGAGGCCCGCGCGTCGCTGTCGGCGAGCCCCGTGCAGGCGCGGTGGGCGCGGGCGGCCTCGGTCCAGTCGCCGTCGAGTTCGGCGATGCGGCCCTGGGCGTACAGGCCGAGCGGCCGGGCGTCGAAGTCGCCTTCGAGGTTCGCGGCGAGGTCGGCCACAGTGGACCAGTCACCCTGATCGAACGCCTCGTGGAGTGCGGCCCGGCGGGCGAGCGCGGCACTGTCCTCGAAGCCGTCCGGCAGCGCGCGGCACGCTTCGAGCGCGTCGGCCCAGCGCTTGTCCTGGGCGGCCTGCTGGGCGAGCGCGTACCCGCGCCAGCTGCGCACGTCCAGATAGTTCTCGGGGAGATCGGCGCACAGGTCAAGGACGTCGGTCCACTTCTCGGCCTCGGCGCGGACGCGCATGCGGGCGTAGGACCGGCGGTCGTCCTCGTCGGTGGCGTCGAGAACCTCGCCCCAGTTGCGGTCGCGCTCGGCGAGTTCGGTCCGGGCGCGGGCGCGGAGCCTGCCGACGGTGCCTTCGCGGGCCTCGTCGGGGGTGTCGCCGAGCAGGGGCCCGACCGAGTGCCAGTCCCCGGACGCGGCGCAGGCGGCGGCGCGGGCGTGGCGGCGGCGGTGCCCGACCTCGCCGTCCGCGAAGCTGTCGGGCAGGTCGGCGAAGCCGGTGATGGTCTCGGGCCACCGGTCGCGGGCGTCGGCGGCGCGCCCGGCGGCGTACTTGACGCGGGCGGCGGCGTCGCCGAAGCCGAAGGGAAGGCCCGTGAAGCACGCTCCGGCGCGTTCCCATTCGCCGCACTGTTCGGCATGGCGCCCTTCGGCGTAGGCGCGCCGGTGCGCGGCGTCGCGGTGGCCGGTGGACCGGTAGCGGTCGGCGGCGGGCGCCCATTCGCCTTCGAGTTCGAGGACGCGGGCCTCGCAGTAGGACCGGCGCTGCATGGTCTCATCGCCGTCGGGAAGCCTGCTGAGGCAGGCGGCGGCGCGTTGCCACTCACCGTCGTCCTCGGCGCGGTCGGCCTCGGCGCGCAGTGCGATGTGGAGTTCGGCGAGCGGCGGCGCGAGGTCGGGGACCTGATCGAAGTTCTCGGCGGCGGTGAGCCAGTCTCGCGCGGCGAGCGCGAGCTGCCCGGCGGCCAGCGCAGTGCGTCGCGCGCTGTCGCCGAAGCCGTCGAGCGCGGCGTACCGGTCGGCCGCGAGGGCCCAGTCGCCTTCGGTCTCGGCGGCGCGCGCCTCGGCGTACCGGCACCACTGTCCGATGTCGACGGCACTCGTGGTGCGAGGGCTGTCGCCGATCGCGAATCCGGCGTCGGCCGCCGCGCGGAAGCACTGGGCCGCTTCGGCCCAGGTCCCGGCGGCGGCGTGGCGGCGGCCCTGGACGTAGGCGAGCCGCGCTGCGGCGTCGGCGTACTCGCCGCAGCGCTCGTAGTCGGCGGTGGCGTTCTCCCAGGCCTCGGCCGCCTCGCCGATGCGGCCGCTCGCGTAGCCCGCCCGCCGGGTGGCGTCGCGGAAACCTTCGGGGCGTGCGGAGAGGATGCGGTTGAACTGGGCGCGGGCGTCCTCCCAGCGGGCGTCCCGCTCGTAGGCGGCGGCGTTGGCGAACCGCTCCTCGAGGCTGGCCTCCTCGGCGGCGGCGCGGAGCCGCGCGTCGGCGTCCCTGAATCCGCGTTCGCGTGCGGCGAGGACCCGCCGGTACCGGTCGGCGGCTTCGTCCCAAGCCTCGGCGGCCTCGGATGCGGCGGCGCCCGCCATGAGCGCGTCGAGTTCACCGGCCGCGGCGATCTCATCGGCGACCAGGCTTTCGATGTCGGCGGGGAGGCCGGGGGCGGTGCGTTCGAGGAGCGCCGTCGCGGCGGCGGAGCCGTGCTCGGCGGCGAGCTCGCGGCAGATCCCGTCGAGTCCTGCCGAGGCGAGTTCGAGCTGCGCCTCCTGCTTGAGCTGCTTGAGGGGGGCGCCGGGCCGGGGCACTTTCACGGTGCGCAGCACGGCTTCCCAGTCGCGCTGGTCGCGCCGGAACCGGGCGGCCAGGAGGACGTTCTTGGCCGAGACGTTCCCGTCCCCTTCGACCAGTTCGACGGCGATCTTCCCGGAGCTGAGGAAGTCGAGTTCGCCGGTGTCGCGCTCGCTGACCTCGCGGGCCTTGAAGAGCCAGCCGTGGCCGCAGCCTTCGTGCATGAACAGGGTCGGGGTGCCCCATTCGACGGAGGTGGCGCCGTGGTGGGCGATGCGCTGGCGCGCCGAGACGACGGCTTCGTCGATGGTCTTGTTGGCGCACAGGCTTTCGAGTATGCGGGGGCCGATCTCGCGCGCCGCGTCGTCGGTGATGAGCCCGCGCATGCCCACGACGGCGGGGATGCCGCGGCCGATGAGGGCTTCGGCGAGGCCGGAGAAGGGCTCGGCGGGGTTGGAGCGGGCGCTCTGGCAGAGGCTGAGGACGACCAGGCGTAGCTGCTGCGCGTTGACGAGCATGCCGCCGAGGAGGTCGCCGGGGACGATGTCGGGCGCACCTCCGGCGGTCTCCAGGACGACCGAGCCGATGCCGCCGGACGGGTCGAACCGTCCGTGCGCGATGAGGTGGACGGCGGCGGGGCCCCGCTGGGCCTCCAGCCATTCCTCGATGCGGGCGCGGGTGGCGTGGCGGATGACGTGCTGCCGCGAGCTGAACTCGGGTAGGAGATCGGCGAGTTCGGCGATCTCGGCGTCGGTGCCGAGTGCGGGGTACCCGTCGGGCGAAGCGACGGCGATGAGCGTGCTGATCGCCTCGCGCCGGTCCTCCGGGGCGGGGAGCCGGGCGTGGACGGGGTTGCCGCGGAGGGTCCGCACGAGCGAGAGGTTCGCGTCGAACGCGAGGGTCTGCTCAGGGAGGTCCGATGGGGCGCAGAGGGTCTCGATGGGCAGGTCGGCGAGTTCGGCGGGCAGGTCGAAGCGGAGCCGCAGGCCGCGGCTGCGCTGGGCGGCGCGGGCGTTGGCGAGGCAGCGGCCGAGCGGGCCGTCGAAGAGCAGCCGGTAGGTCTCGCTGCCGATCTCGCGGATGCGGGCGGCGACGTCGGCGCACGCGCCGGGGGCGCGGTGCAGTTCGATGTCGACGAGGTCGTCGTAGGCCGCGCGGAGCCGGGCGGGCTCGTCACCGAGGCGCAGGACCGCGGCTCCGGCGGCGATCCCGTTGGCTACCGCCAGGTAGCGCTGGGTGCCGATGCGCCGCAGTCGGATCCGCAGTTCCTCGTATTCCTTCATGTCACCATCCGTTCCGACGGGTGCGGAGGATGTCGCGGAGCGCCTGGCACTCCGTCATCCGTGTCCGCAGGGTGGGGTCCTCGCCGAATTTGGCCAAGAGGGTCTGGAAGTGCGTGATCGCTTCGTCCAGGAGCTCCCCGACCGCGCGGGCGCGGTCGGGCGGCAGGGGGGTGCGGGTGTAGTTGAGGAGTGTCTTCATGGCCGAGTTCTCCAGGACCGTGGCGAGGTTGCTTCGCGGCTGCCGGATGTCCGGGGCGAGTGCGACGGCCTCCCGCAGGTCCTTGAGCGCGTCGGGGAACCGCTCGCGGTCGGCGGCTTCGGCGCCGCGCCGGTTGAGCATGAGCGCGCGGATCTCGGTCGCACTGTCGCGCAGGCGGTTGAGTTCGGTGTCGTGGGGTCGTTCGCGCAGCGCGGCGTCGAACTGGCGCTGCGCTTCGGCGGTGATCTTGAGAATCTTGGCGGGGTCGAGCCGTGTCGAGTCGGCGAGGGCCTTGTCGGCCTGGTTGAGGAGCACGATGCCGAGGTTGCGGCGGGGTGCGATCTGGTGCGGGGCGAGGTCGACGGCGCGTTCCAGGTCGGCTTGGCCTTTCGCGGCGTCGCCGTTGTTGGCGGCTTTGACGCCTCGCACGGCGAGCGCTTCGGACAGCGCGGTGGCGACGCGGTCGCGGCGGGCGGCGGCCGGGCTGTCGCTGACGGGTGCGCCGCTCCTGGCGGACAGGAGGTCGCAGACCTGTTGGAGGAGGTCGATGACCTGGGTGTGCTTGCCGCGTCGGAACAGGGTCTCGCCGCGTCGGGTGGCCGTGTCGACCATCGCCGCCTCCACCGCGCCCCGTCGCGCGCACAATGCCGCGAGGCGCGCCGCGAGGCGCCAGTGGTCGACCGCTTCGGTGACCCCGTTGCCGCCCTTGGCGACTGCGGCGGCGGCCAGCTGCTGCAGGGCATCGCACGCGACTCCGGCGGCGAGGGACCTGAGCCGGTCGCGGCCGTCGGTCGAGGTGGCGAACGCGGGGTTGTGGGCAGCGAACTGAGGGCAGGCGGCGGCGCAGACGAGCGGCTGCTCACCGGTGTCGGGTTCGGAGCGGCATTCGGGGCAGCGCAGGTCGAGGGCCGCGTTCAGGGCCTCGCCAGGGTGGTCGCGGTCGAGCGCGGCCTGGGCAATGCCCGCAGCGGAGAACCACAGCCGCAGGTCGTCGTCGCCGAGGTCGCGGACGAGACGGCCGCACCAGGGGTGGAGGCCGAGTTCGACGAGTCGCAGTGGGCCGCAGACCAGTGCGTTGTCACCGTGCGGCAGGCCCCCGAGGCGGGCGAGGGCCTTGGCGGCGGCGATCTCGCGGTGCATGAGCGAGGCGGCGTCGGCGGCGCCCGCTTCGGCGGCGGCCGTTTCGACGAGTCGGCGCAGCCGGTCGCGCGCGGTAGCGATCGCGGTGGCGGGAACGGCGGCGGCGTAGCGGGTCTCGGCCGAACGCCGCCAGCGCTCCCAGCGGGCGTCGTCGCGCAGCAGCGGGGCCCAGGCGGCGATGCAGCGTTCGGCGGTGTCGCGGTCGCCGCCGCCGTTGAGGCCGTGCAGGAGCATGAGCGCGCGGGTGTGGTCCGAGCCTTCGCCGAGGTCGTCGAGGAGTTCGACGCCGCGTTCGTGGTCCCCGCCCAGGGCGGCGATGTACGCGGCGAGCTCGGTGGCGGCCGCGCCGGACCGGCGGTCCTGTTCGGAGGCGCGCTGCCAGTCCCCTTCGGCGGCAGCGTCGTAGGCGGCGGCGCGCAGGGCGCGGGCGGCTTCCTCGGCGGCGCGTCCCGTGCCGTGCCCGATGTCGGCGTCGGCGCCGCCGCTGATCGAGGCGGGCAGGTGCCAGGGGTTTTCGGGCAGGTCGAGGAGGTCGGCGGTGCGGCCCGACCGGTATAGGGCCTCGCCGTAGGTCGCGTCGGTGCGCGGGGGTTCGCCTTCGCGTTCGAAGGCGGCGCAGGCCCCGGCCCAGTCGCCGCCGCTGGCGCGGAGGGCCGCCAGTGCGCGCGTCGCCGCGTGCCGGATCGCCTGCGGCATGGTCGCACTGCTGAGTTCCTGCAGTTCGGTGCCGGGTCGTTCGCCTCGTTCGAGGGCCGCCAGTGCGAGTCCGAGCCGCACGGTCGGATCGCCGGGGGCGCGGGTCCATGCGGTCGCGGCGGCTTCGGTCTCGCCTTCGGCGAGGTCGATGAGGCCGAGGTAGACGTCGGCGCGGGGGTCGGCGGCGTCCTTGAGATGCGTTCGGGCGCTGTCGAGGTCGCCGTCGGCGACGGCTGCGGAGGCGGCGTGGAGGCGCAGTGCCGTCGTGGGGGCGTCGAACCCGTAGGGGGCGGCGGCTTCGAAGTCGGCGATGGCGCCGGTGTGGTCGTGGTCGTCGCGGCGTCGCAGCGCTCTGGCGTAGCGGGCTTTGGCTTCGAGGTCGCCGCGTCCGGGCACGCGCGACCAGGTCTCCAGGGCGCTGTCGTGGTCGCCGAGGCGGTAGGCGGAGGCGCCGTGGAGGGCCAGGATCGCGGGGTCGTCCAGTCCGGCACCCGTGGCCTTGGCGGTCGCTTCGAGGGCGGCAGTCGTGTCGCCGCGGCGGTGGGCGACGACGGCGCGGACGGCGTCGGCGAGGGGCGATTCGGCCATGGCGGCGAACTGCTCGGCCTGCGGGACGCGGTGGTGGCGCAGGGCGAGGAGCGCGCCGAGCGCGACCGCCGAGGGGTCGAGCGGGCCGTGCCTGGCGGCCTCGGCGAGGTCGTCGAGGGCCTGGAGGTCGTGTCCTCGTCGGACCCGGGTGTAGGCCCGTTGCAGGTGGGCGGTGCCGTCGGGGGCGCCGCGTGCGGCGGCGGCGGTGAAGCACCATTCGGCGCGGGCGTAGGAGGTGCCGTGCGCGGCGGCGCATCCGGCCCAGTAGAAGCCGCGCCAGTCCGCGGGCCAGCGCTGCTGGATCTCGCCGAACCACTGGTCGGCGGTGTGGGCCTGGTGTCGGGCGAGCCAGATGCGGCCGATGCCGATGCGGGCGGTGGCGGCGATCGCGTCGGCTTCCGGGGCGGTGCCGACGCGTTTCTCTATTCTTTGCGCGGCGTCGTTGAAAGCGCGTTCGGCGGTCGCGAGGTCATTGTTCGCGAATGCGCGGTCGCCGTTGTCGCGGGCGCGCCGTGCGCGGGCGATTGCGATGCTCCGGAACATGTGCGATCACCGTTCCACTTCATCGCTGACCGACCTCCAGGCCATTCTGGTCCGGTCGAAGTGGACGGGCCCTTTTCGGATCTCGGTAAGGTCGAGTGCGACGAGCGCGTCGATGGCCTCAGCGGGCAGGTCCGCTTCGAGCAGGATGCGCAGTCCGGTGTCGGGGTCCTGCACGACGATGGGGGCGGGGTCCGGTGCGGTGCGGCGGTGGCGTTGGGCGAGGCGGCGAAGGGCCAGGTAGAGGTCGTTCATGACGCCTGTGCCCAGTGTGGCGAGTGCGGCCTGGAGCGGCAGGGCGAGCAGCATGATCCAGGCGGGGTCCGCTCCCGATCGGTGCGGGATGGTGCGGTGTGCGTCGGTTTCCACTCCGGCTTCGGCGAGCAGCGCGGTCAGTTCCGCCTCATCCGCATCGGTGATGGAATCGTGTATCAGGAGTTCCGCACGAATTGAATTGGACGGCATTGGGTCCCCAAGGTGCATTCGTGTTCGACGGCTGTGAACAGACATCATATGTCGGTATCGCAATGCTTGCGGTACAGCGGTTCTCGTCCGTCCAGCAGTGCGATTCGATGATTCTCGTGTCAATTGCGGCGGCGTCATCGCGTCCTCGATTCCGGTCGGCGTTTCATGGCTCTGGAGCCTGCCGGGCGACGTCACCGATCCGTCCCGAATCCATCCCAGCCGCGTCCCGGGGACACGGAGGGGCCCGGGCGGCATTGCCGCCCGGGCCCCCGGAAACGATTGTCAGCAGGTGATGTCGAGCGGTTCTGCCGGGCCGGTCGCCAGGAACCCGAAGACCTCACGGGACTCGCCCGCCTCGATGCGGGCGTTCCAGCCGACGTCGGCGGCGGTCACGGTCGTACCGTCCTGGGCCCATTCGGCGTTCCACAGGTGACGGATGCGCTGGTCGCCGGTGAAGTCCCAGGCCAGGTCCCAGCCGTCGACGGGTTCGTCACCGGCCTCGATGACGACCTTGCCGAGCCAGCCGGTGCCCCAGTCGGCGACGACCTCGACGTGCGCCTGGCAGGACACGGTGTCAGCGGCTTCGATGACGACCGTGGTCACCGACCTCGGGGCGAGGTCGACGGCGGTCTCAGCACCGGCGAGGACGGACTGCCCGGTCGTTTCGAGGGCGTGGTCCTCGTCGGTCCGGTAGGTCGTGATCGTCTCGCCCGCTTGGGCTCCGGCGAGGGCCAGGTCCATGGTGACGGCGGTGTCGCGGTTGTTGATGAGGTTGACGACGCGGCTGCCGTCGGCGTTGCGGTAGGCCGAGACCTTGACGAGCTGGGCGTCGGTGGCGGCCTCGGTGCGGTGGGCGTCGGGGCGGATGAACCGGCTGTAGGCGGCGGTCGCCCAGAGCCGCTTGGAGACGTGGTAGTCGGCGCCGTCGAGCTGGATGGGCGCGGCGGTGGTGCCGAGCGAGGCGCCGAACCAGGTGATGTAGGCGTTGACCTCGGCGCGGGTGAGGGTGTCGTGGATGTCGTTGGCGAGGGCGAGACCGGAGTTTGAGCCGCCTGCGTCCCAGGATCCGTTCCAGACGTTGCTGGCGAGGGCGTATTCGGACATCCAAGTGGTGCCGTCGGTCGGCAGCGGGGAGCGCGCGGAGGACACGTAGCTATGTCCGGAGTGGATGTCGACCCACTGGGCGGCGTCGGGATCGGCCTGGATGGCGTTGGTGTACTGGATCTGGCGGTTCCACCCGGCCGCGTCGCAGCAGACGAGGTTCATGTCGAGCCCGGACTCCTCGATGGCGGGGCCCATGACCTTGACGAAGTCGGTGATCTGCGCGTCGGTGAAGCGCATCGAGTCGTAGGTGGCGGTGAAGTCGGGTTCGTTGGTGAACCCGAGGTCGGTGATGTCGATGCCCTCTTCCTCGTAGAACTTCGCGTACTGGACGAGGTAGTCGGCGTAGGCCTGCCGCCAGTCCTCGCCGCCGCAGTCGGTGCCGGGCGTGCCGCAGAGCTCGCCGCCGTTGGCGACCTCGTCGTTGGTCTTCATGTAGCCGGGGGCGCTCCAGGCGTCGGCGTAGAAGCGTTCGACGCCGTAGGCCTGCGCTTCCTTCGCGAGCCAGACCTGGCCGAAGTCCTCGCCGTCCCACACGTACTCAGGTTCGGCGTCGGGGCCACCCGGGTTCTCGGGCTGGATGCCGAAGACGCCGAGGCGGAGGATGGAGAGCCCGGCGCCGGTCTCGGTGTCGAGGAGGAGGTCGAGGACTTCGCGCTGGTTCTCGGGGGTGAGGCCTTGGGAGCCTTGGATGATCTCGGCGCGGCCGAAGGTCTGGGAGAAGCCGAAGCCGTCGATGCGCTGGTGGTCGGCGCCGAAGTCGATGGCGGCGGTGCCCTCGGCGGGGAGGTCGACGTCGGGCGGGGGCTGGATCATGGTGATCGCGACGGCGTCGATGTAGTACGAGACGGTCGCGTCGGTGCTCTCGACGTAGAACTGCATCTGGGAGGCGGGTTCGGGCGGGGTGTACTCGCCGGAGACGGTGGTCCAGGCGTCGTCGGTGACGGTGTCGGCTCCGGCGATGCGGTTGTAGGTGGTCTCGCCGGTGTTCTCGGAGGTGGTCTGCATGGTGAGCTGGATGGGGGCGTCGGCGGCGCCTTCGAGGAGGCGCACGTCGAGTTTGAACTCGTAGACGCCGAGGGGTTCGACGATGTCGAGCATGTTGTGGGCGGGGCCGTTCCAGCCGGAGGTGCGGCCGGTGGTGCGGAGGCTGTACTCGCCGGATGAGGCCTGGTCGGCGCTGGCGGCGAGGGTGACGCCGCCGCGGCTGACCCAGCTTTCGACTGAGGCGCTTTCGAAGTCGCCGGTGAAGATCACTTCGGGCGTCTGGGCTTGCGCGGCGCCAGGCGGGGTCGCGCCCACGGCGGCCGTGAGCGCGAGGACGCTCACGGCGAAGGGCGCCAGGACTCTGGAACGTTGCACGTCGCCTCCAAAGGGCTTATCGAAACTATCGGAACATATTCCGATACTTCGATGAACTTATCGGAAGGACGGTTGCGGCGCAAGCGCTTGCCCTCAGGCATGGCGCAACCGCGCCGATGCCGGATACGCCGTCCCTGCCCGCGGCCGCGGGCATTCGCGGAGGTCAGAGCGGCGGGCTGGCAGCGGCCGCCTATCCTGGACGCGAAGACGAGGCCGGAAGCGCGTGCGGGTATGCGCCTCCGGCCTCGTCGCTGCCGTGCCCGGTCAGGAGTTGTCGAGGCGCGGGATCACGATCTCCTTGGCGATCAAGCGGATCGCGGCGTAGATCGGCACCGAGAGGACGATGCCGACGACGCCGAACAGGGTCCCGCCGACGAGCACGGCGACGATCGCCGCCAGGTTCGACACCTTCACCGCACTGCGCATCACGGTCGGATAGATGACCCAGTTCTCCAGCTGCTGGTAGGCGATGAAGAAGATGGCCGAGGCCACGGCCGTCATGGGCGAGACGGCGAGCGCGACGAGCGTGACGACGACGGCGCCGATGGTGGCACCGATCTGCGGGATGAGGTCGAGCAGGGCGACCAGGAGCGCCAGCAGCGCACCATAAGGGATGTCCACAATGGCCATGAAGATCCACGAGGAAATACCTGCGAGCGCCCCGATGGCCAGCGCGCCGATGAGGTAGGCGCCGATCTGGCGGAGGATGCCCTCGATGATCCGGTCGGTCTGCTCGCGCTGGGAGGCGGCGAAGAGCCGGACCATGCCCTTGCGGAGCTGGACGTAGGCGGCGAGGATGAAGATGGTCAGCAGGATCGTGGTGACGGTCCACACCAGACCGCCGAAGAAGGACGCGACGCCTCCGGCGACCCCGCCGAGGGCCTTGGTCATGTTCGCCGGGGTGAGGGCGCCTTCGGCGCGTTTGAGCAGGCCGTCTTCGCCGCCGAAGCGGTCGGCGAGGTTGCTGGCCATGAAGGTGTCGTAGTAGGTGGGGACGTTCTCGACGAACTCGGCGGATTCGCGGACGATCGCGGGGATGATCGCGGCGATGCCGCCGCAGAAGACGATGGCCACGCCGAGGAAGAGGATGGTCATCGCGAGCCAGCGGGGCATGCCGCGCTTGGTCATGCCGCCGATGATGCGCTGGAGGCCGACGGCGAGGAACGCGGCGACGATGAGGGCCGTGATGACGGTGCCGAGTTCCTGGACCGCCCACACGGCGGCGGTGACGACGGCCAGACCGGCGCCGAAGAGGACGCCGGCGGTGAGCGGCGGGGTGTTCGCGAGACTTCTGCGCAGGGGCAATCCGGGTTTCTCAGCCATGGGAGGTTTCTAGCAGACACCGGCTCGGACCGGGGTACGGCACACGGGCGGTGCCCGTTCGGCCTCACTCCCGGCGGCGCGGCGGGCGGCCCGGGGCCGCGGCTCGCGGTGCCGGGGTTCCTGAAGTCGGCTTCAGGCGGGTTAAGGCTGGCTTCAGGTTCGGGGGTCCATGATTGCGCCAACAGATCGGGACAGGCCCGATCGGACAGATCACCTCAGGGGGATCACATGGGGCACACCGGTTTCCGCATCGAGTTCCACTTTGACTGGCTGGCGGTACACCTCGCTGAGCCGGTCGGCGGTGAAGACCTCCACCGGCGGACCGGAGGCCGCGACCCGCCCTTCGGCGAGCAGCGCACACCGGTCTGAGTAGGCGGCGGCGAGGTCGAGGTCGTGGAGCACGATCACGACCGCCCGGCCTTCTTCGGCCAGCGCCCGGCACAGGCGCCCTACGAGCTCCTGGTGCCGCAGGTCGAGCGCGGCGGTCGGCTCATCGAGCAGGACCAGTCCGGCGTCTTGCGCTATGACGCGGGCGAGCATGACCCGGGCCTGCTCGCCTCCGGAGAGCGAGGTGAACGGGCGGGCCGCGAACGCTTCAGTCTCGGTGAGGGCGAGTGCGGCGGCGATGCGGCGCTCATCCTCTTTCGTCCGGTCGGTCCCGGCCCACGGGGCGCGGCCCATCTCGACCACTTCCCGCACGGAGAAAGGAAAGGAGACGCGATGCGATTGGGGTAGCACCGCGCGGCGGCGGGCGACGTGGACAGCGCTCCAGGCGCTGACCGGCCGATCCCAGAGCTCGACTTCGCCGGAGGCGGGTTCGAGGTCGCCTGAGAGCGCACCGAGGAGTGTGGATTTGCCGGCCCCGTTGGGCCCGACGAGGCTGAGCACCTCACCGGCGCGCACACCGAGGTCGACGCTCTGGAGGACTTCCTTCCCGCCGAGCTTGATCCGCAGTCCAGAGACGGCCGCGGTAGTGGCAGGGGCGGTCCCGGGATCGCCGTCCCGGCGGGCTCGCAGCCGCATCACCCCCGCCCTCCCCGACCGGTCAGGCTGGGCGAGGAGGCGGGAGCGCAGGGCCGGGTGCCCATGCGGGAAGGGGCGACACGCCCGACGCGGGCGGCAGCCCGGGGGGTAGCGGTGAGGCAGGGGTGGGTGCGAAGGCTGGGATGGGTGAGGTGGGGGGTGGGGGCGGGGCGGGGGGCCCGGGAAGGAAGCACGGCCCGCAGGGGCGCGGGCGTCCCGGTTCGGGGATCGTTGCGGTGCATCAGGCCCAGCCTCCTTGGTGGCGTCGGGTTCGGCGGAGGAGCCAGAAGAAGAACGGGCTGCCGACGAGGGCGGTGAGGATGCCGAGGGGGATCTCGGCGGGGGCGGCGATGGTGCGGGCGGCGAGGTCGGCCCAGACGATGACTGCTGCGCCGCCGAGTGTGGACAGTGGGAGGAGCGCGCGGTGGCCGGGGCCTGCGGCCATGCGGAGGAGGTGCGGGACCACGAGTCCGATGAAGCCGATGACGCCCGAGACCGCGACGGCGGCGCCGGTGAGGAGGGCGACGATCACGATGAGGTGCAGGCGGAGCCGCTCGACGTCCACGCCGAGGTGGCGGGCGGGGCGTTCGCCGAGGGCGAGGAGATCGAGCCGCCGCGCGTAGCGCGGGGCGACGAGCAGGCCGAGGGCGGCGAGCGGGAGGATCGCGAGAATCTTCGGCCAGGTCGCCTGGGAGAGGCTGCCCATCTGCCAGAAGGTGATCGCGGTGATCTCGTCGTTGTCGGCGTAGAAGATGAACATGCCGATGAGCGCCCCGGCGAGGCCGTTGACCGCGACGCCGGTGAGCACGAGTGTCACCACTTCGGTGCGGCCGCCCGAGCGGGAGAGGAGGTACACGAGCGAGACGGTCGCGAGACCGGCGACGAAGGCGCACACCGGGATCGTCCAGTTGCCCGCGAAGGTGAACCCGAAGGCGATCGCGGCGACGGCGCCGACCGCCGCGCCGGAGCTGACGCCGATGACGCCCGGTTCGGCGAGGGGGTTGCCGAACATGCCCTGCATGAGGGTCCCGGCGCAGGCGAGGCACGCGCCGACGATCACGCCGAGGGCGACGCGCGGGAAGCGGATGTTCCACAGCACGCTCTCACCGGTGCCGTCGATGGGCGTGCCGCCGAGGCCGAGCCGGTGGCCGATCGAGGCGATGATGTCGCCGAGCGGGATGGCGAAGGCGCCGTTGGAGGCCGAGACGAGCACGCCCAGGACGAGGAGCCCGGTCAGGCCCGCGCCGAGCAGGGTCGGCACGGCCCAGCGGCGTTTCGGTGCCGTCGGGGCGGTGGTTTCTGCCGAGGCGGCGGCAGTCCGGGAGGGGGCGGTGGCGGTCATGATGCGGAGCCGTGGAGTTGGGCGGCGAGGTCGGCGACGACGTCGCCGGTGCGGGGGCCGTAGTTGAGCATGATGCCGTCGGGGAGGTGCGCGATGCGCTCCTGCTCCCCCGCCGGGGTCTGCGCCACGCCCGGGATCTCCAGGAGGCCCGCGATGCCGCCGACCGATTCGAGTCCCTTGTCCATCACCAGGATCACGTCCGGTGCGGCCGCGGCGAGGGCTTCGGGGGTGAGTTCGAGGAAGTCGCCTTCGAGGGCTTCGGCCCCTGCGTCGATGCCTCCGGCGGCTTCGATGAGGGAGGTGGCGCCGGAGTCGCGGGCGCCGATCATGTAGACGGACGCGGAGCCGCGCAGGTAGAGGAACGCGACCCGCGGCGGGTCGGAGAGGTCCATGCCTTCGGTGGCGGCGGCGATGCCCGCTTCGGTGCGTTCGATGAGCTGGGTGCCGAGGTCGGTGACGCCGAGGGCGGCGGCGACGGCGGCGATGCGGGTGGCGGCGGATTCGATGCCGTCGGCGGGGTCGAAGACGACGATGGGCACGCCTGCGGCGGTGATCTGGTCGAGGGCGGTCTGCGGACCGGAACTGGTCTCGGCGAGGACGAGGTCGGGTTGGAGGGAGAGGACGCCTTCGGCGGAGATGTCGTGGCCGTGGCTGACGACGGGGAGGTCGGCGGCCTGTTCGAAGGTGGCGGTGATGTCGCGGGCGACGACGCGGTCGCCGAGGCCGAGGGTGAAGACGATCTCGGAGAGGGATCCGGAGAGGGGGACGATCGCGTCGGCGGTGTCGATGGTGATCTGGGCGCCGGTGGCGTCGGTGATCTGGGTGGGGAGGGCCGGGTCGGCGGTGTCGGTGAGGGGTTCGATGCGGTCGACCGCGGGTTCGGCGGTGTCGTCGCTGGGGGTTTCGGTGCCGCCGCAGGCGGAGAGGCTCAGCAGTGCGGTGGCCGCGACGATGGCGGGTATCCAGCGGGGGCGTCGTGCCACGGGCGTGCTCCAGTTCGATGGTCAGGGGCGGCCGGTCGAGCATAGGTTAGGCTACGCTCACCTAGATTAGGACCCCCTTTGTTAACAGATCTTTGCTTAGGTTAGCCTTGCCTTCGTTAATATTGCATACGGAGGTCCCCTGCCATGCCCCACGCCACCGCCCGCCTCTCGGGAGCCCTGGCCGCAGCGGCGGCGCTGACCGCGTCGCTCCTGCTGTGGGCCGCTCCCGCGAACGCCGAGGACCTGTCGGGCGGGCGCCTCGACTGGGGCGTCAAGGAGTCGTTCCGCTCCTACATCACCGGGTCGATCGCCAAGGGCGAGGTGCAGACCGGTGACGGGGCATCCGCAGTGGACGGGGCGTACCGGTTCCACTCGGCGACGGGCACCTACGAGGGCGGCACCGCCGAGATCGACTACACCGGCTGGGTCTACTTCTGGGGCCACGACGGCGAACTCGACCTCACCTTCGCGAACCCGTCCATCGAGTACTCCGGGTCCTCCGGCACCCTGTACGTGTACGTCAACGGCACGCAGACCGACATGGCCTCGCTCAGCGGCGCCGAACTGAACGTCTCCGGCGGGACCCTCTCGGTCAGCGGCGCCTCGGCGAGCCTGACCGCCAACGGCGCCGAGGCCTTCGCCGGGTACTACGAGCCGGGCGAGCAGCTCGACCCCGTCTCGTTCTCCGCCGACATCGCCGCCGCCCAGGCGCCGACCGCCGAGGCCGCCGACCCCACTACGGCCGCAGCCGAGACCGACCAGGTCGGCGGCGCCGTCCTCGACTGGGGCGTGCGCACCTCCTGGCGCGACTACGTCTCCGGCGATATCGCGAACGGCGAGTGGGCCGTGAGCGGCGGTGCGGCCGACGGCGGCGCGGTCTTCCGCTTCACCGAGGGCGCGGGCACCGCCACCCCCACCGACTACTCGCTGTCCTACAAGGGCACCGTGGCCTTCACCGGCACCAACGTGGACCTGGCGCTCACCGACCCGGTGATCACCGCGACCGCAGGCAAGGGCGTCCTCTCCGCCGAGGTCGCCGGGGCCCGCGTGGACCTCGTCGCGTTCGAGGCGACCCTCGCCGAGACCGGCGGGCTGCTGCTCGCCGAGAACGTCCCGACCGTGCTCACCGAGGCCGCCGTGCCGGTGTTCGGCGGGTACTACCAGGCCGGGGACGCCATGGACCCGTTGACGATCGCCGTCCCGGTCACCGCCGACGCCGCCGTCCCGGCCCTGCCCGACCTCGGCGCCGAACCCGAGCAGCCCGCCCCGACCGAGACCGCCTCCTCGCTCGACGCCGACGACGCCGCGACCGAGAGCACCGGCACGAACCCGCTCGTGTGGATCGTGCCCGCCGCGCTCGTCCTGCTCTTCGCGGCCGCCGCGGTCACCGTCGCCCTCGTCCAGCGCGCCAAGCGCAACCGCGCCGCCAACGGCGATCCCCAGACCACCGGCGAGGAGGCGACGGCGACCGACAACGCCCCAGCCGCCTCGACGGACCCCTCGGAGCCCACCCCCTCCGAGACCGAAGGCCCCGCAACGAACGGGCCCGACCCCGCCGCGTCCTCCACTGAGGACGCGGAAGCAGACAAGGAGTCATAACACCCATGAAGTCCCCCACCCGCAAGCGCCTCGCGGCCTTCGCCGCGCTCGCCCTGGGCGCCGGCGCCGCCGTGAGCCTCACCTCGCTCCCCGCGCAGGCCCAGGAAGTCGCCGCGTACCCCATCATCGACGGCTCGATCACCTGGGGCGTCAAGGAGTCCTTCCGCAACTACGTGACCGGCACGTTCTCCAACGGCACCATCTCGGTGCTCGACGGCGCGGTGAAGAACGACGACGGCACCTTCGCGTTCGGCTCCGCCACCGGCGTCAACGACCTCCCGAACCAGGCGATCGACGCCGCGACCGAGGGCGGCGTCAACTTCGCCGTCCCGGTCCACGGCATCGACATCACCCTGGAGAACCTGTACGTCGAGATGGATGTCGCCGGGTACACCGGCACCCTCTTCGCGGACGTCGCCTACGGCACCACCGAAGCCGACGACGTCCCGATCGTCGACATCGACGCGGGCGGCCAGTGGACGTACGTCTCCGGGTTCATGACCCTCACCGACGCGCCCACCTCCCTCACCGAGGAGGCCGTGCCGATCTTCCAGAACTACGCCGCGGGCACCGCCATGGACCCCGTCACCATCGCCGTCAAGACCGACATGGCGAACCCGATCGAGGAGGAGCCCTCCCCCGAGGACCCCACCAGCGACGAACCGTCGAGCGAGGCGCCCTCCGACGACCCGTCCAGTGAGGACCCGACCGGGGACGCGACCGTGTACGCCGTGACCGGCGGCGCCGCCGACTGGGGCGTCAAGGAGTCCTACCGCCAGTACGTGGTCGGCCCGATCGCGAACGGCGAGATCACCCTCACCGACCCCGCCACCGAGAACAGCGACGGCACCTACCGCTTCCCTGAGGCCACCGGCACCTTCACCGCCGAGACCTGCGCCGTCGACGCCGCATTCGCGGGCGGGGTCAACTTCTACGGCCACGAAGGCGAAATGGACCTCGACATCGCCGGACTCACGGTCAAGAGCACCGACGGCGCCCTCGCCCTCTACTCCGGCGGCACCCTCATCGCGGACGTCGCCGTCGCCGAGCTCGCCGTCAAGGACGGCGCGATCACCGTGGACGGCGCCGCCGCCACCGTCAGCGCCGACGGCGTCGACTTCTTCGGCGGCTTCTACGAGGAAGGCGAAGCCCTCGACCCGGTGAGCTTCGACCTCGAACTCGCCGACGCCCCCGACACCACCTGCGAGCCCACCGGCGACGGGAACGGCAACGGCGGTAACGGGAACGGCTCCGGCAGCTCCGCGAGCACCAGCGCCAACGGCGCAGGCTCGCCGAAGCTCCCCACCACGGGCAGCCCGCTGACGTTCGTGCTCGCCGCCGCCGCGGCGCTCCTGGCCGCCGGCGTCGCCGTCACGGTCGTCGCCCGCCGCCGCGCCCTCCAGGCCGACGCCTAACCAGAGACTCCACTCTCACGAGGGGCCGCCCAGCCTGCAACCGGGGCGGCCCCTCATTCGCGTTCAGAAGCTGAACTGGCGCGTGTTCTGGAACGAGGTCTGCAGCCATTCGCCGCGCTCGCGGGTCAGCACGTTCGTGTTGGTGGACAAGGAGTCCGCGCGGCACCCGGTCTCGCCGTCGTTGACCAGGCACGTCTCGCGCACGATGACCACCACGTCCCGCTCGACGTACCGCACCTGCTCGTGCAGGACCTCGATCCGGTTGCCCTCGATGAACCCGTCGAAGTAGTACTGCATGCCCTCGGCGATGGCCTCCCGGCCCGCCATGTGGTCCCCGTTGAAGGTGACCATGTCGCCGTCGTCGTGGAACGTCGCCGCGAACGCCGTCCCGTCCTCGTCGACCCACGCCTGCTGCTGGGCCTCCAGGATCGCGTCGAACGCCGCCTGGTCGCTCGGACCCCGGTCCCCCGCCGACGCCGCCGCTCCGCTGGCGAGCAGCGCCACCGCGGCCGCCGCGACCGCTCCCGTCCTGACCTTGCCTCGCATGTTGACCTCCTCTGGTCGTTGCGGCCGACGCTAAGGGGACGCACCCGGCGGGCGCGTCCCCCTGCAGTCGGCACCCGGCCGAAACCTGCGGTGTAGCAGTGGAACGAGGTGTCACCCTCCGGTAGCGGCCGCCCTCCCCCACGCCCGGTCGCCCAGCAGCGCCAGCGCGGCCGGGAGCAGGACTCCGCGGACGACGGTGGCGTCGATGAGGATGGCGAGCGCCATGCCCAGGCCGAGCATCTTGTATTCGATCGCGGAGAGGGTCACGAACACGGAGAAGACGCCGGTCATGATGAGCGCCGCGCTGGAGACGACGCCTGCGCTGGCGCTGATGCCGCCGATGACGGCGTCGCGGTTGGCGGCTCCGGCGAGGCGGCGTTCGGCGACGCGGGAGAGCACGAAGATGTGGTAGTCCATGCTCAGTCCGAACAGGATGATGAACATGAAGAGGGGTATCCAGGAGACGACGCCGCCGTAGGAGGTGAAGTCGAGGAGGTTTTCGAGGTGGCCGTCTTGGAAGATCCAGGCGAGGGCGCCGCATGCGGCGCCGATGGACAGGAGGTTGAGGGCGATCGAGGCGAGGGGGATCGCCCAGGAGCGGAAGGTGATCGCCAGGAGCGCGAACGCGAGCAGGAGGATGAATGCGATGACGTAGGGGGTGCGGGCGGTGAGCTGTTCGGTGAAGTCGTGCGGGAGTGCGGTTTTGCCGGTGACGGCGATCGGGGTGTCGGTGTGGCCGAAGGCGTTCGGGAGGGCGTGTTCGCGGAGGTAGGTGAGGGCGGCGTCGGCTTCGGGGCCGGTGGTGTCTCCGGCGAGGGGGACGCGGATGACGAGGGTGTCGCCGAGTGCGGTGGTGGTGATGGGTTCGAGGAGGCGGCCGTTGCTGGCGGCGGCTTCGGCGTGGAGGGCTTCGACGGCGGCCTGGTCGAGCGTGCTGGCCGGGGCGATGACGACTCGGGCGCTGGTGGCGGCGCCGGGGAAGTGTTCGTGCATGGTGAGGGCGTTGTCGACGGCGGTGGAGGTGCCGGGTGGGAGGCTGGCGGTGACGGCGGCGTCTTGGAGTCTGAGGCCGATGACGGGTGTGGCCATGATGAGGAGGAGGACGGCGGCGAGGCCGCCGGTGGCGATGGGGCGTTTGACGACGGTGGTGGCGGTGCGGGCCCAGAAGCGGGAGGGTTCGGCTTTGATGCGGTGCTTGCCGAGCCAGGGGAGGCGGGCGGCGTCGATGCGGTGTTTGAGGGTGGCGAGGAGTGCGGGGAGGAAGGTGACGGAGCCGAGGACGGCGAGGGCGACGACGAGCGCGGCGCCGAGCGCGAGTCCTTTGAGGACGTCGATGCCGGTGATGAGGAGCCCGGCCGTGCAGACGATGACGGTGAGGCCGGAGGCGGCGACGACGTGGCCGGAGGTGCGGGCGGTGGTGGCCAGCGCGGTGGCGGGGTCGTGGCCTGCGGCGCGTTCTTCTCTGAAGCGGCGCAGGTAGAACAGGGAGTAGTCGATGCCGACGGCCATGCCGATGAGGAGGACGATGGCGGAGCCTGCGCCGTTGAAGGGTACCCAGTGGCCGAGGAGTTGGAGGAGGCCGAAGGCTCCGGCGACGCTGGTGGCGGCGAGGAGGAGTGGGAGTCCGGCGGCGACGAGGGAGCCGAAGACGGCGAGGAGGACGAGGATGGTGAGCGGGAGCGAGGTGGTTTCGGCGCGTTGCATGTCGGCTTTGATGCCTTCGTCGACGGCGCCGGAGAGGGTCGCGTCGCCTGCTTGCCGGAGTTCGGTGTCGGGGTGTGCGGCTTGGGTTTCGGCGACGGCGTTCAGGACGGTGTCGTAGTTGGCGTCGTAGGCGGCGTCGGGTCCGAGGATCTGGAAGGTGACGAGTGCGGCGTTGCCGCTCTGCCAGCGTTCGCCGTGTTCGCTGAGCGGGGAGCCGATGTCGGCCACTGCTTCGGGGGCGGCGCTGAGGGCGGTGACGAGGTCTGCCATGGCCGCTTGGGTTTCGGTGCCGGTGATGAGGACGTTTTCGCGGACGGCGTAGCCGCCTGCGGCGTCGATCATCGTTTCGGCGGTGCCTGCTTCGCCGGGGTCGGTGGCGCCGGCTTGCTCTCCTAGGGGGAGTGCGCCGGAGAGGACGGCGAGGGCGGTGAGGGCGAGCCAGCCGCCGATGGCGAGGGCCCGGTGGCGGGCGGACCAGTCGGCGACGGCGGCGACGGTGCCGCGGCGGGCGGTGTGGGGCGGTTTCTGGGCGCGGGGGTCTGCGGTGATGTCGTGCAGCACGGTCTGCTTTCCTTTTGGTTCGGGGGCGTTCCTGTGGAACTCGCCGCGGCTTTGCGTGCGGCGAGGTGGCGCGTCTCTGTCGGGTTTGGATCGCCGGGTTGCCGCCCGGCGTGGAGGCCCTGGTCGGGGCCGTCGAGTTGCCGCTCGACGGCCCCGGCCGATACCGGGCCCTCAGTGACTATTCGACGACTTTGAGGGTGTCTTCGATCGCGGCGTTGCTGGTCTCGATGCGGGTGAGGCGTTCGTTGACGGCGGCGAGCTGCTGTGCGAGTTCGGCCTGGTTCTTGTCGGCGCGTTCGGCGAGTTTCTTGTACCGGTCGTCCTGCCGGATCTGCATCTCGGCTCGTTTGAGGAACGCGTTGCGCCACAGGAGGGTGAGCACGACGGTGATGAGGAGGATGAAGAGCCCGACCGTGCCGATGACTTCCTGCCAATCGTAGGGACTGACCATTCCCGTTCCTTTCTCAGAGGGTGAGGGTCGTCGAGGCGTGCTCGACGGTTTCGGGGGTGAGGTTGACCGTGAACGGGACGACCTCGTAGTAGTGCATGGCCTTGCCGTCCTCGGACATTTCGAGGGTCGAGGTGACCAGGCCGGATGCTTCCAGTTTCTTCAAGTGGACCTGGAGCAGCGCCCGGCTGATGCCGAGTTCCCGCGCGAGCTGGCTGACGTAGTTGCGTCCGCCTGCGAGGGCGGCCACGACGCGCAGCCGGTGGGGGCTGGCGAGCGCCGCCAGGAGCGCGACCAGGTCGTCCCCGGTCGGGATGCCTTCGTCCATACGGCCTCCAATACCTGCAAGCAGATATTAGCAGGTGCTTGCTTTGGTTTGCATGCATCGCGGGGCGGGCATGCGAAAGGGCCGGTGGCGGTGCCACCGGCCCTTGCTCGCGGGGTTCACCGCACGGACTTGAAGCCGTGCTTGAAGAACCGCGCCGTCTGGTGCCGCCGGACCCACGCGATGCCCGCGAACAGGGCCAGCAGGATCAGCGGGGTGAGGACCGGGTAGTCGAGGATCGCGACGTTGAAGATCGCGGCGCCGACCATGAGCAGGCCCAGGCCGGTCGCGGCAAGGCCCGCGACGCGCGGGACAAGCAGGCCGATGCCGCCCGCGATCTCCAGGGCGCCGACGGCGTACATGAACCAGTCGCCCCAGCCGATGAGGTCGAAGCCCTCGGCCGCGGACTCGACGGCGAACAGCTTCGGCGCGCCGGAGGCGGCGATCATGAACGCGCCCAGGAGGATCTGGAACACCCAGGTGGTGATGTCCAGGGCCTTGCCGGGGCCTTCGGCGGTGGTGGCGAGGACGGTCTCGGTGCGGTCGTAGGTCGTCATGATGGTGCCTCTTTCAGGGAGTATCGGGCTCTTGCCGATGTAGACGAGGCCCGCCGCGCGGATTCATCGCGGCCGGGGCCGGGAATTTCCAGCGGTCCCGCGCACCCATACTCCTACTATTCAGATAGGATTACCGGCAGTAGTGATCCCGGACCCCAAGGCCCCCTTCGGAGGAACGCATGTCCAGCGTCCCGGCCAGTACCCGCCTCCTCAACGCGTTCCTCACCCCGACCCTCGCCAGCCAGAACACCCCCGACGCCGTGTTCACCGGGCTGGTCGCCGAGGCCCGGGCCGCGCTCGGCGTCCAGGACGAGGACGACACCGCCTTCGACGACCTCCGGTTCCTGCTCGGCGCGTTCGCCCGCCAGACGGACCTGACCGCCCTCGGGTGGCAGACCGCGCTCATGGACCTCCAAGTGCGCGTAGAGAACCGCATCCGGGTCCGCCGGGCCCACCGCACCGACCCCGCGATCGGCCGCGAGCCGGTGCACGCCCCGGTGTTCGTGGCCGCGCTGCCGCGCACCGCGACCGCGCTCGTCCGCGGGGTCCTCGCCGGATCGGCGACGCACCGCGCGCCCCTGCTGTGGGAGATGGGCTGCACCGAGACCGGCCGCGGCGAGACCGCACGGCACCGCAGTTTCAAACGGACCGCGCGGCTGTACCGGTCGCTGGAGCGGCTCGTACCCGGCGGCGACGCCCCGTCCGCGCTGGAACCCGAGGCCCCGAACGACTGCGCGCACCTGCTCCCCCACGGCGCCCACCACCTGCTGCGGGCCGACCTGCCCGAGTACCGGGAGTGGCTGGCGGTCAGGGACTTCACCGCCGACTACGCGTTCCTCAAGCAGGCGCTCCAGGTCCTCCAGTACGGGAAGCCGCCCGCGAAGTGGATCATCGAGGCGCCCGCGAACCTCGGCCGGTTCGAGGCGATCCGCCGGGTCTTCCCCGACGCCGCCATCGTGTGGGTGCACCGCGACCCGCTCACCGTGCTCGGCGCGCACTGCGGTCTCGTGGAGGCCTCATGGGCGCTGCACCAGCGCCGCCCGGACCCGCGCCGCATCGGACCGGTGTGGCTCGCGATGGCGTCCAAGGCGATCGAGCGGTCCCGGCAGGCGCGGCTGACCCTGCCGCGGGACGCGATCGTCGACCTCTCCTATGCGCGGCTCGCCGCCGGACCGGAGGTGTGGCCGTGGCTCTACGAGCGGATCGGCAGCCGCTGGACCGGGGCCGACGCCGCGAACCTGGTCCGGGCCGCCGCCGAACCGGACGCCGGGCGGTTCCACGAGCACGAGCTGGCCCGGTACGGGGTGGGCCTGGCCGACGTGGAGGCCGCCTTCGCCGACTACCCCCGCACGATCGACCGGATCGCGGTGCTGCGCTGAACGGTCCGGGGCCGGTGTTCGGTTCGAACGGACCCCGCGTGTCGTACCCCGGCGCTACCGTGTGGGGATGATCGAACCCCAGCAGGTGCGCCGCTACCGGGTGCGGGCGCAGCAGCTCGACCGCGAACACGGCACCGTCGCCGACACCGCCGCCCTCGACCTCGGCGTGCAGGACACCGGCCCCGACGGGGCGCTGTGGGCCCTCGAAGTGCGCGGCGTCGACACCGCCGGGCTCGGGTCCGCCGCCGAGCACCACGAGGAACTCGTGTGGCTGTGGACCCTGCGCGGCGCGCCCCACTGCTACCGGCGCACCGACGCCGCCCAGGTGGCGGCAGCGGTCGCACCGTGGTCCGAGGCGGACGCGTCGAAACGGATCTTCGACGCCTCCAAACCGCTGAAGGACGCCGGGATACCGGTCCTCGACGCGCTCGGGGCCGTCGCCGCGCAGATGCGGTTGATCGTCAAGGAGCCCATGGTCAAAGGCGAGATGTCCACCCGCCTCCACGAGGCCCTGCCCGAGCCGTACCAGCGGTACTGCCGCGTGTGCAAAGCCGTGCACCTCTACGAGATGCCGTTCCGGCTCTCGGCCGTGCAGGCCGGGCTCGAACTCGTCCCCGACACCTCCCCGCCGGTGCTCCAGCCGATGCCCGGCTTCGCCGCCGCCGAGGAGCACGAGGCCCGCCTCGACCCCGTACGCGCCTACCTGCACCTGATGGGACCGGCCACGCACAAGCACGTCGCCGAGTACGTGGACGCGCCCGTCCGCGAAGTCAAGGCGCACTGGCCCGACGACGCCGTCGAGGTCCAAGTGGACGGCGAGACCCGGTGGATGCTCGAAGGCGACATCCAAGCACTCCAGGACGCCGAAGCCTCCGGGACGCGGCTCCTCGGCCCCTACGACCTGTACCTGCAGGCCCGCGACCGGGCCACGCTCGTCACCGACCCCGCCAAGGCGAAAACACTGTGGCCCGTCCTCGGCAGGCCCGGCGCCGTCCTCGTCGACGGCGAGATCGCCGGGCTCTGGCGGCCCCGCAAGGCCGGGAAGCAGTTCCACGTCAACATCGAGCCCTGGCGCGACCTCGAAGCGACCGAACGCAAGACGATCGAAGCCGAGGCCGAGCGGCTCGCCGCGTTCCGCGGCATCGCCCTCACCGGCCTCGACTACACCGCATAGCCGCGGTCAGCGGGCGCTCGCGGTCAGGTTGTCCACGAACAGGCCGTAGTCGCCGAACGCCTCGTCGATCATCCCCGGTTCCAGCCCGTAGTGGACCATCGAGTACTCGTGCCCGCGCTGGTCCCGGGGGCGGTTCAGCGCCTCCTCCAGGTTGCGCTCGTCGTCCCCCGTCCACTTCAGGTCGAGCTTCTCGAACAGGCCCGGCACGTACTTGAACGGATCGGCCATCATCGCGTGGTAGGCGACGTCCACTGTGGCCTCGCGCGGCATCTGGATGCGCTCGCGCCGGGCCCGCTCCACCATCTCCGGGAGGATCTGCAGCCACACCCGGCCGATCTCGTGCGGGTCCACCGACTTCGGGTGGTTGTGCAGGTACGCCAGGGACTCCGCCATCGAGCACATCGAACCCATGACGGTGTGCGGGTCGCGGTGCGTCCACACGAACTTCGCGTCCGGGAACACGTGGTGGATCGCGGCCGTCTCCCCCAGGCAGTCCGGGTGCTTCAGCATCCAGCGCGGGGTCGCGCGCTGGAACTGCAGGATCTGCAGCACGTCCCGCACGAACCCGTAGTCCGGGCGGGCGTCGTAGGAGCGCAGGAACGCCACGTACTCCGGCATCGGCGCCATCGTGTTGTGCAGGCGGGACTGGTTGAGCAGGAAGTAGATCTCCTCCACCCAGTCCGCGCGCACCGGGTGGATGCGGGACCACGACGGGCTCAGCATGAGGATCTGGTCGAGCCGCTTCTGCGTCTGGCGGCGCAGCTTCGCGACCTCCTCCTCCGGCCGGGGCAGCCCGATGTTGTCCATCTCCCACATGTACGGCCCCCGCCCGCCCGGCGCGTTCGCGAGGATCTTGTGGGTCAGCGTGGTCGCCGTGCGCGGCAGGCCGATCACGAACACCGGCGCCTCGATCCGCTCCTCGCGGACCTCCGGGTGCTCGGCCTGCAGGCGGCGCACCAGGAACCGGTTGCGGATGCGGGTCTTCACCATGTCCTGCACCGAGAGCCAGCCGACCCCCGACAGGGACGGGACGTCGGCGATGAACCCGAGGAAGCGGCGCAGGTGCCGCAGCTCCGACTCGTCCTCCTCGGTCAGGGCCGTCCCCGTGTTCGCGGCCCGCTGGGCCTCCAGGGCCCGGTCGAAGAACCGGTAGGGGTCGTGGCGCGCCCGCGCGGCGGGGGCGGTCAGGGCATTGACAAGGCGCAGTCGTGCGGTGGTCCGGCGCATGAAAGGTCCTCTCTGCGTTGGCATTCGACGCCAAAAGGGGTGACGCCCCCGGAGCGTAGCGCAACGGGGGCGTCCGTAGAAGCCCTGCGAGAGAACGGATCAGCGCCGCCGCGCCGACACGGCCGCGACCTCCATTTCAGACCGCTCCAGTCGGATTCGGCTACTCGCCGGTCTCACCGTCCACCGCTTCACGGATGAGGTCGGCGTGGCCGTTGTGGCGGGCGTACTCCTCGATCATGTGGCACAGGATCCACCGCAGCGACGGGCTGCGCCCGTCCGGCCAGCCCCGCACCGCCAACCGGCCCAGGCCGCCGTCGGCCAGTGCCTCGGCGGTGCACGCGCGGGCGAGGGCGATGCTGTCCTGCCACATGGCGTGCAGGGTCTCGGGGGCGTCCTGGGCGGCGGAGTGCCATTCCCAGTCGCGGTCGGCGCTCCAGTCGACGGAGTCCCAGGGTTCGCCCATGGGGCGGCCGTGGAGGGAGCGGTTGAACCAGCTGGTCTCCACATAGGCCATGTGCTTGAGGAGGCCGCCGAGGGTCATGGTGGAGGCGGCGACGGTGCGGTCGAGGGCGGCGGCGTCGAGTCCGCGGGTCTTCCAGTCGAGGGTGGCGCGCTGGAAGTCGAGGAAGCCGATGAGGGTGGCGGCCTCGTCGCCGTCGGGGGGCGGTTCGGGGCGGCCTTGGGCGTCGATGACGGTCATGGGGGGACTGTACTCCGGGAGCGGGGTTCTGAAACTATTCAGGCGATCTAGTGGCATTTACAGATATCAATGTTTATCGGTAACCTGTGCATGCGGTCCGGCACTTTCGGAAAATCAATCGAGAACTCCTGGAATTTTCAGGTCCCGGTCGCGACCGCCTTGTCCCCCAAGGAGAGACAGACTATGAGCACAACCATCCGAAAGCGGCTGCGGGCGGTGCGCATCGCGCTGCTCGCCGCCGCGATGGCCGCGACCATGGCCGTGGGCCTGGCGGCCCAAGCCCAGGAAGCCGGAGAGGACGCGGCCGCCCCGGTGCAGGCCGAAGCCCTCCCCGCGAGCTTCACGTGGAGCTCCAGCGGCGTCCTCGCCGGGCCCAAGCCCGATGCGGCGCACCCGAGCATCGCCGGGCTGAAGGACCCGTCCGTGGTGTTCCACAACGGGAAGTGGCACGTGTTCGCGTCCATCGCGAGCTCGGGCGGGTACAACATGGTGTACTTCAGCTTCACCGACTGGTCCCAGGCCGCCAGCGCCACCCACCACTTCCTCGACCGGTCCGCGATCGGCACCGGCTACCGGGCCGCGCCCGAGGTGTTCTACTACGAGCCGCAGGGCCTGTGGTACCTCGTCTACCAGGACGGCAACGCCGCGTACTCGACGAACACCGACATCGCGAACCCGACCGGGTGGTCGGCGCCCAAGCACTTCTACTCCGGGATGCCGCAGATCATCCAGGACAACATCGGCTCGGGCTACTGGGTCGACATGTGGGTGACCTGCGACGACGTGAACTGCCACCTGTTCTCCTCCGACGACAACGGGCACCTGTACCGGTCGCAGACGACTGTCGCGGCCTTCCCGAACGGCATGAGCGAGCCGGTGATCGCCATGGAGGACGACAACAAGTACGCGCTGTGGGAGGCCAGCAACGTCTACAAGGTCAAGGGCAGCAACGAATACCTGCTCTTGATCGAGGCGTTCGGGACCGTCGGCCGGTACTTCCGGTCGTGGACCTCGCCGAGCATCGCCGGGCCGTGGACGCCGCTGGCCGACAGCAACGCCAACCCGTTCGCCGCCGCGTCCAATGTGACCTTCCCTGGCGGGGTGTGGACCGAGGACATCAGCCACGGCGAGATGATCCGCGCCGGGGTGAACCAGAAGCTGGAGATCGACCCGTGCAACCTGAAGTACCTGTACCAGGGCATGGACCCCAACGCTTCCGGCGACTACAACAGCCTGCCGTGGCGGCTCGGGCTGCTCACGCAGACCAACACGAGCCCCGGCTGCGGCGGCACCTCGGAGCCGACCGATCCGCCGACCACCACGACGCCGCCGCCTTCGGGCACGTGCACGGCCAAGATCACCGTGGTCGGCGACTGGGGCTCGGGCTGGCAGGGCCGCGTCGACGTGACGGCAGGGGGCATTGCGATCAGCGGCTGGGACCTCGACTGGACCTGGCCGGCCTCGCAGCAGATCACCTCGGCGTGGAACACGGAGTGGTCGCAGTCCGGGGCGGCGGTCAGCGCCGGCGACGTGGGCTGGAACGGGACGGTCGCGGCGGGCCAGTCGCGGGAGGGGTTCGGGTTCATCGCGTCCGGACCGGCCGCGACCCCGACGGTGACCTGCGGCTAGCAGCGAGATGAACGAGCCGGTGCCCGCTCCCCCGGATCTGGGGAGCGGGCACCGGAGTGTTCGGGGGACGGGGTCCAGTCGCGTTCACCGCGATGGTTCAACGCTATGGCCCCGGCCGGGACCGGGCAATACGTGTGCGGCAACGGTTTGGTAAATCAGCTGTTCAGTCGAGGCGGACCGGCACCAACGGCGAGCCGCCCAGGCTGGCGGTTCACGCGCGGGGCTGCCAGCGGAAGCGCCTCGCGGCCAGGAGTGCGGCGGCGACGGCCGCGGCGGTGGAGAGCAGGAGCGGTTCGACCGCGGCCGCATACCCGCCGCCGTCCCACGCGAGGCGGGTCAGCTCGGCCATGCCCGCACCGGGGACCGCTGCGGCCAGGACCGATGTGGCGCCCTCGAACTCGAAGAGCCCCAGGACGGTCCCGGCCATGAACACGAACGTGCCGGGGATGACGGTGATCTGGGCGGCCTCCGGGGTCTTCGTGAACGAGGCGGTCAGGAAGCCCAGCGCGACCGACGTGACCGCGCCGTTCGCGAAGGCGAGCACGAGCAGTTCGGGATGGGCGGGCGCACCGCCGGTCTCCCATGCGTTGTAGGCGAGGATGACTGCGGCCTGCACGGCGACGACGAGCACGAGCGGTCCGGTCAGACCGGCCACGATCGACAAGGTCGACGCCGGGGAGCTGCGCAGGCGCTTCAGGTACCGCTGCTGGCGGCGGGCCGCGAGCGTCATCGTGCTGGTCATGAACACGCCGAAGACGAGCAGCATCGCGAGCTGCACGGCGGCGAGCGCGCTGCCGGTAGCGGTCAACGCGCCGATCTCGGACCGGCTCATGAAGAACGCCATGGCGATCGGGAGGACCGCGGCGGTCAGGAGGACGGTGCGGTTGCGCAGGATGAGTCGGGTCTCGGCGACGGCGAGGGTCAAGGCGGTCATAGCGGGCTCCTTCGTTCAGGGGTTCAGGCGGACTGGGTTTCGAGTTCGGCGAAGATCTCGTCCAACGTGGCGGGACCGGCGTGGAGGTCGCCGAGGTCGGTCCCGGTCCGCGCGGCCCAGTCGAGGAGGCGGTGCAGGTCCGCCTGGAGTTCGGTGGTGCGGATCGTCAACCGCCCGTCCGCGACGGCGGTGCGGCCCGCCAGGACCGGCAGATCGAGCACGTCGAACGGCTTGGGGCTCACCGTGATCCGGGCCTCGTGGGAGCCGGTGATCTCCGCGACCGTGCCGAAGCGGGCGATGCGGCCCCGGTCCATGATCGCCACGTGGTCGGCGAGTTCGGCCGCCTCGTCGAGGTAGTGGGTGGTGAGCAGGACCGCCGTCCCCTGTGCGGTGAGCTCGCGCAGCAGCGCCCAGGTGCGCCGCCGCGAGGCCGGGTCCAGGCCCGTCGTCGGCTCGTCCGCGAACAGCACCGCCGGGTCCGTCGACAGTGCCAGCGCCAGGTCGAGTCGGCGGCGCTCGCCACCGGAGAGCGCCCCGACGCGGACCGCGGCGCGGTGGGCGAGGTCGACGCGTTCGATCAGGTCGGTGCGGGAGGGCAGGCGGTGCAGGTCGGTCCACAGTCGCAGGGTCTCGGTCACGGTGAGGTCGTCGGCGAAGCCGGTCTCCTGGCCGATGACAGCCGCCTTTCCGGCGAGTTCGCGGCGGTGCCGGTACGGGTCGAGGCCGCGGACGCGGACCGACCCGGAGGCGGGGCGGCGCAGGCCGACGGCGGTCTCCACCGTGGTGGTCTTCCCCGCGCCGTTGGTGCCCAGGAGCGCGAACAGCTCCCCGGGGGCGATGGTGAAGGAGACGCCGTCGACGGCGGTGAAGGAGCCGTAGCGGCAGGCGAGGTCGCGGACCTCGACGGCGGGGCGGTCCTCATGGGTGGTCGTGTTCATGCCTCAATCCTGCGGTTTCGCAAGGGCCGCAGGTAGTGCCGGAACCGCATCAGTCCAGGTGACAGACGTGTGCGGCCGGTCTGACAAATGTCATCCGGGGCCGGGGTGGTTGAATCTCGGGGTGCCCCCAGAAGCTGAGTCCTCCACGCGCGGCCTGCGCCGCCTGCGCACGTACACGTTCTTCACCGTGATCGGCTCCGGCCCGCTGGCGCTGTTCATGGGCGCGATGTTCCTCGCGAACTCGCCGCTCCCGTACGAGGACCTGCCGGTCGCGGCCGGGGCGATCACCGTTTCGGTCGCGCTGTCCACGGCGGCGCTCGCGCTGCACTGGCACGGGCAGGGGCGCTGGAAGCGGCGCGTCCTCTGGGGCACTTCGCTGCTCGTGCTGCTCGCCGGGGCGGTATGGGAGGCCCAGGCCGGACCGGTCGGCCCCGCCTGGGCCGCACCGGCATCGCTGCTGCTCACGGAGGCGTCCCTGTGGGCCCGCCCCGGCAGGCGGGCACGGGCGCTCGGTTACGGGACGGCCGCGGTCGTGGCACTCGTCATCGCGCTCGCGCAGTTCGGCCTGGTCGCGGGCCAGACAGTGGTGATGGCGATCGCCCTGGTTCCCGCGATCGCGGGCGGCATCGTCTGCCAGCTGTGGCACTTCCAGGTCGCGCAGGAGCTCGAGCGGGCGCGGGGGCTCGCGGGCGACCTCGCGGTCGCGGAGGAGCGGCTGCGGTTCGCGGCCGAGCTGCACGACATCCAGGGCGGGAACCTGCAGGCCATCACGTTGAAGGCGCAGGTCGCGCGGCGGCTCGTCGCGGTCGACCCCGAACGCGCCGAAGCCGAGATGCAGGCCGTCGAGGACCTGGCGCGGGACGCGTTGAAGGACACGCGGGAGGTCGTGGGCGGGTACCGGAAGGTGGCGCTCGCCGACGAGATCGACTCGGCCGCAAGGATCTTGAAGTCCGCCGGGGTGCAGGCGACGGTGCCCGACGCCGCGCCGTCGCTCGACGAGGACACCGAGAAGCTGCTCGGCCTGCTCGTGCGGGAGGCGACCACGAACCTCATCCGGCACGCCGACCCGACCGCCGCCGACGTCTCCATCGTGGAGGTCGACGCCGAGATCACCGTGACGGTGACCAACAACGGGGCGGCCGCGCCGACCCCCGGCGGCAACGGGCTGACCATGCTCAAGGACCGGTTCACCGAAGCGGGCGGGTCCGTCGAGCACGCGCACAACGGCGACCGGTTCATCCTCAAAGGCACCGTGCCGAAACCCCAAGCGCCGCAGCCGGTCCCGCGGCAGGCCGCGCGGGCGCGGCGGGTACCGCCCGTGCGGCGGTTCGCGGCGAAGCGGGTCCGGCGGTGATCCGCCTCCTCGTCGCCGACGACGAGACGCTGGTGCGCGAAGCGCTGGCCGTGCTCCTCGGGCTCGAATCCGACATCACCGTGATCGCCCAGGCCGACAACGGGGCCGACGCCGTGACCCTCGCCGGGACCCGCCTCCCCGACATCGCGGTCCTCGACCTCGAGATGCCGCCGCAGGACGGCCTGTGGGCGGCCGAGCGCATCCGCGAGGCGAACCCCGGCGTCAAGGTCATGCTCGTGACCCGGCACGCGCGCCCGGGCGTGCTGCGCCGGGCCCTCGCCGCGGGCGTCTCCGGGTTCGTCCCCAAGACCACACCGGCCGAGCGGCTCGCGCAGATCATCCGCGACATCGGTCAGGGCCGCCGCTACATCGACCCGGAGATCGCCGCGACGGCCCTCACTGAGGACCGCTCACCCCTGACCGAGCGCGAGCTGGACCTGCTCCGCGCGGCCAGGGGCGGCGGCACGATCGAGGAGATCGCGGCCGAGCTCCACCTCGCCCCCGGCACGGTGCGGAACTACCTGTCGACCGCGATGCGCAAGCTGGACAAGAAGACCCGCCACGCCGCAGCGCAGCACGCCTGGGAGCAGGGCTGGATCTAGCCGGGGATCGTGAACGACTCCAGGTGGTCCAGCAGGACCCACTCCGACTCAGGGCTGGCCTCAGCGACCAGCTCCCCCAGCTTCGCGGCACCGAACATGTCCACGGCCGGTTCTGCAAGTGGCGCTTCGTAGTCGTCCCAGTGGGTCGGGATGATGTACGGCGGGAACCCGGTGGCCGCGAGCATCCGCTCCACGTAGTTCGGGTAGTTCGGGTTGGGACCCTGCATGAACAGGACCGTCGGCGTCATACCGGCGACCTCGCGCTCGTGGAACGACGGCACGCCGTTGAAGAACAGCGAGACCTCACCGAACCGGACCAGGTAGGCGAGGCTGCCGCCCTCCACGAGGTCCTTGATCGTCTCCGGCCGGGCCGGGGTCGCACCCGGGCGCGTGCCCGGGAACAGGAGGCTCTTGTGCTTGCCGGTGACGCCGTGCGAGGAGCGGAAGACCTCCACTGTGTACCCTTCAAACTGGTACAGCTCGCCGCCGCCCACCTGTGACAACTGCGCGGCGGGAGTGTCCATGGCGCGCAGCAGGTTCAGGTGCGTCTCGGTGCCGAGCACCGTCGCGCCGGTCTTCTCGGCGATGTACGGGACGTCCGCGATGTGGTCGAAGTGGGCGTGCGTGATCAGGATCGAGTCGGCCGTGCCGATGTGCTCGTCGATCGCGGTCTCGTCAATGGTGATGGGCGTGTCCGGGTTGAACTCCCCCGGTTTCGTCGCGCCCGTGTAGGTGCGCGAGAGGTACGGGTCGACGAGCACCGTGGTGCCGTCGCAGACGACCTCCCAGGCGTTCGTGCCCAGCCAGCGGACAGTGACTTCAGAAGGCATGGCTCTCCAGGTGGTCGATGAGCAGGAACTCGGAGTCGGGGCTCGCGGCGGCCACGCGGGCGCGCAGCGCCTCCACGTCCCCGCCGGGGACGGCCGGTTCGGTCAGCGGCTTGTCGAAGTCGTCCCAGTGCGTCGCGATCACGTACGGCGGGAAGCCCGTGGCTTCCAGCAGCCGCTCCACGTACGCGGGCGTGTAGCCGCCGCCGGGCTGCACGAACACGGCCGTCGGGCGGATACCGGCGATCTCCGGCTCGTGGAAGCCCGCCGAACCGGCGTTGAAGAACGAGACGCCCCCGAAGTCGACCAGGTAGGTGAGGCTGCCGCCCTCGACCAGGTCCTTGATCTTCTTGGGGCGCTTGGGCACCGACCCGGGCCTGGTGCCGCCGAACAGGATCTGCTTGTGCTCGCCGCTCGCCGAGTGCGAGGACCGGAACACCTCCACGGTGTACCCGTCGAACTGATACATCTCGCCGCCGACCAGCTGCGAGAGCTGCGCCTCGGGGGCGTCCATGGCGCGCAGCAGGTTCAGGTGCGTCTCGGTGCCGAGCACCGTCGCGCCCGTGCGCTTCGCCAGGTAGGGGACGTCGGCGATGTGGTCCCAGTGGCCGTGCGTGACGAGGATCGTGTCGGCTCGCGGCAGGTGCTCGTCGACCACGTCCTCGAAGACCTCGATCTCCGTCTCCGGGTCGGCCCCCTTCGCGGTGTAGGCCCCGGTCGGGAAGCGGCTGACCCACGGGTCGATGAGCACGGTCGCCTTCGCTGTCGTGAACTCCCAGGCGTTCGTGCCCAGCCAGCGCAGCTGCACCGTGGGCGCGGCCGCGTCGTCGGTCTGGGCCGCGGCGATGCCGCCCGCGGTCGCGGTGGCCGCCAGCGCGGCCGCGCCGGTGCCGACGAGGAGGCCGCGGCGGCGGATCTTGGGATCGTTGGGTGTGGTCATGGCTGACATTCAAGCCGCCGTGTCCCGTTCCGTCCAATATCGACGCGCTCATGGGTTGATACGCGCGTTGATATCGTTGCCGCGTGGACATCATGCGGCACTTGGAGTGTTTCCTGGCGGTAGGTGAAGAACGTCACTTCGGCCGGGCCGCCGAGCGTCTGGGGATGGAGCAGCCGCCGCTGAGCCAGCGCATCCGGCGTCTGGAGAAGGAGCTGGGCGCGGACCTGTTCGACCGGGGCGGCGGGCAGGTGCAGTTGACGCCCGCGGGGCATGTGCTGATGCGGGAGGCGCCTGAGCTGCTGCGGGCGCATCAGCGGATGCGGACGCTGGTGCAGCGGGCGGCGGCGACGGACCCGTTGGACCCGCCTAGGCCTTGGTCGGCGCTCTACTGAGCTGAGATCGCTTCGGTGAGCGCGAGTGCGGCGCGGCTCATGGCGAGTTCGACTTCGCGGAAGTTGCCGCGGGTGACCTGGGCGAAGACGGCGATGGCGTGGCGGCGGCCGTCGGGCCACTCCCAGACGGCGACCTCGTTGAGCCAGCCGGGGAGCGAGCCGGAGCGGCCGAAGGGTGCGACGGTGCTGGGGGCGAGGCGGGAGAGGCGGCCGCCGGTGAGCTGGCGGCCCATCCAGTGGCGGACGTCGGCGGCGACGGGTGCGGGTCCGTCCCAGATGCGGCGCAGGAACGCGGTCATGTCGGCGGGGGTGGAGGCGTTGGTGCGCATGGGGTCCCAGGCGCTGGTGGCGCGGAGTTCGGCGGTGGTGACGGCGCCGCTCTGGAGGACGTGGGCGAGGGCTTCGAGATCGGCGATGTCGAGGTCGCGGGCGACTTCTTCGAGGACGACGCGGGGTGAGCCGAGGAGGCGGGTGTCTTTGAGGCCGAGCCGGGCCGGGAGGCTGCGAAGCGCGCCCGCGCCCATGTGCTTGACGACGAGGTCGGCCGCGGAGTTGTCGGAGACCTCCATCATGAGCGAGGCGAGGTCGCCGACGGCGATCTGGGAGTCGTAGCGGAATCCGGCGACGCCGGTGCCGCCGAGGCGGTCGGCGGCGGTGACGCGGACCGGCGCGGCGGGGTCGATGAGCCCGGCTTCGACCTGGCAGCGGAACTCCCAGGCGATGAAGAGCTTCACGACCGAGACGAGGATGACCGGGTCGGTCTCGCGGACGCCGATGCCGCGTCCGTCCGCGAGGTCGCGGATGTGGGCGGAGGCGGTGGCACCCAGGGGTTCGAAGAACTCGTCGATCATGGTCCTCACAGCCCCTTGGTGTCGGGGAGATCGACGATGCCGAGGACGTCGCTGACGGCGGCGCCGACGGCGGCTACCGTGATCAGCGCCAATAGCGCGGCGACCCCCCAGCCGACGGGGTGTCCGAAGTTGACGGTCCACTGGGAGCCGCCAGCGCGCTGGTGCACGAGGATCGCCGGGTCGTTCCGGTTGGCGTAGACGAAGCCGCCGAGGTGCCAGTGCCGGTCGTCGTCGTGCTGCACAAGGCCGGTGGCTTCCGGTTCGCCGCCGGGGAGGCGGTGTCCGCCCGCGCCGACGCGGATTTCGAAGCGCACTGCCGCGACGGCGAAGGCGAGCAGCGGTAGGAAGATCGCGATGGTCACCGCCAGCGAGGCAGGCAGAATCTCCCACGACCGCAGGGCGATGCCGAGGAGCGCGAGGTTCACGCACGCGGCGGCAAGCAGGAGCAGGTTGGCGAGGGAGCGCAGGTAGACGCGGTAGCGGCGGGCCGAGTCGGCCGGGCGGGCGGCATCGAGTTCGGGCCGGGAGCGCATGATCGCCGCGAGCAGGAGCAGCACCGTGAGGGTGAGGGCGGCCTGCGCGAGAACCGGATTCGCGGCCGTCCAGAATCCGGTGGTCACCTCCGGTCCGCTGTCTAGGGTCGGCCCGGCGGTGCTCGGGAGCGTGTCCGGGAGCGATCGGGCGCGGACGATACCGATGGCGGCCGTGACCGCGAGGATGAGGACGGCGGGAGCGGCCCAGCGCCACGGCACGCGCACCGGGTCGGTGCGGAAGCTCAGGTCGGCGGTGACGCCCTGCTTCACTCCGGCGTACCAGCCACCGGAGGCTTTCGCGGCCCGAATGTTCCGGCCCGCGAGTGCGTAGGCGGCGCTGTCGGCCAAGACCAGCGCGACGATCACTGCGGTCGCCACCGCTTCCGGGTCGAGAAGGAGCAGCAAGGGGATCACGAGCGCGGCCGCGAGGGCACCGGAGGCGAGCACACTCCGGCCGAAACGGTTGCGGGCGTTGGCGATCGCCGGGTCGGCGATCCGGTCGGGCGGGACGGCGACGCCGAAGGGGAGGCCGGGGCGGGCGAGGGCCGGGATCGCTCGCCAGACGGCGGTCACGAGCGCCACGGCCAGGAACAGGGTGATGAGCGGGAGGGTCACTGTCCGGTCCTCTCTGCGGGGGTGAAGGCGTCGAGCACCTGGGCGGTGCGGTCCAGGACCTCGTCGCGGGTGAGGCCGTGGGCGACGGCCTCGGCGAGCATGATCGTCAGCCGCTCCTGCCAGGCGTCGGCGACGCCTGGTTCGGGCGGGCCGGAGGTCCGGTCGCGGCGGATCACCGCGCCGCTCTTGCGGTTGACGCGGATGAACCCCTCGTGCCGCAGCAGGTCGTAGGCCTTGTTGACGGTGTGGAAGTTGACCGCGAGGTCGGCGCCGAGCTGCCGGGTGGAGGGCAGCGGCGTCTCGGCGGTGAGCTCGCCGGTGGCGATGGCGGTGACGATCTGATCGCGGATCTGCTGATAGATCGGGATCTCGCTGTCCACCGCAAGCGTGATTCGCATGAATCAAGTCTATCTGATATACATGAACTAGAACAGATAGAAGAGATGGAGTTTTGCGATGCACCCTCCGCACCGCCTCGAAGTCCAGGGGCTCACCAAACGCTTCGGCACCGTCGACGCCGTCACCGACCTGACGTTCACGGTCGAACCCGGCCGCGTCACCGGCTTCCTCGGCCCCAACGGCTCCGGCAAGACCACCACCCTCCGGATGCTGCTCGGCCTCGTCACCCCCGACGCGGGCGCCGCCCTCATCGGCGGGAGCCGCTACCGCGACCTCCCCGAACCCGCACGCACCGTCGGCGCGGTCCTGGAGGCCTCCAACTTCCACCCGGCCCGCACCGGCCGCGACCACCTGCGCGTCTACGCCGACATGCTCGGAATCCCGAGCGCCCGCGTTGAGGAGGTACTGGCGATCACCGGCATTGCAGATGCCGCCCAACGCAAAGCGGGCGGCTACTCCACCGGGATGCGCCAGCGCCTCAACCTCGCCACCGCGCTCCTCAGCGACCCGCCGGTCCTGATCTTCGACGAGCCCACCAACGGGCTCGACCCCGAAGGCATCGCCTGGCTGCGCCGCCTCCTGCGCGACCTCGCCGCCGAGGGCCGCACGGTCCTGGTCGCGAGCCACGTCCTCTCCGAAGCCGAACGGCTCGTCGACGACGTGGTGGTCATGCACCGGGGCCGACTGCTCACCGCAGGGCCATTGCACGCCTTGACCACCCATGGATCCGGCCTCGAACGGGCCTTCCTTCGACTCACGGGAGCCGTGGCATGAACCGTCTCATCCGCGCCGAGGTGCGCCGCCTCTGCTCGACCTCGCTGTGGAAATGGGGGCCGCCCGTGGCGATCCTCTCCGGCGGCGCGCTCACCGCGCTGTCCGTCCTCGTGGGGCCGGAGCACTTCGACCCGCCGATGCCCGGCATCGAGACTGAGTCCGGAGTGCGCTTGGTACTCAGCCTGATCGGGCTCACCGTGCTGGCCCCGGCGCTGTTCGGGGCGCTAGCGGTGACCTCGGAGTACCGGCACCGCACCATCACGTACACGTTCCTGTTCGCGCCCCGGCGGCATCGCGTACTGGCGGCGAAGCTGGTCGCGTATGCGATCGCAGGCACCGGGTACGGCCTCGTCGTCGCCGCGTCGGCAGCAGCCGCGCTCTACGGCTCCGCAGCGGTGAAAGGCGTCGCGGTGGGCGCCGATCCGGCGGCCGTGATCGGCATCCTCGCGAGCCTCGCGGCGGCGATGGCCGTCTACACCGTCATCGGCGTGGGGGTCGGAGCGCTGCTGCGCGACCAGACCGCGACCCTCGCGGTGCTCGGCGCGTACCTGTACATGGTGGAGCACCTGATCGTGCTCATCCCCGGGGCCGGCGCGATCTATCCGTTCCTGCCCGGCGGCGCGACCGCCGCGTTGACGCAGGCGAGCCTGATGGGCGAGGCCGCCGTCGAGGTCACCGGCGCGGCCGCTCCCTTGCTGCCGCCGGTACTCGGGGCTGCCGTGCTCCTCGCCTATGCGCTGCTGGCCGCGGCGGCAGCCGTGGTGCTGCCCATGCGCCGCGACGTGACCTGAACTTCGAGAAAGGAACCGACATGGCAGTACTCGAATTCACCGACACGCACCTTCAGGTCCAGTTGACCGGGGCCCGACGCGCCTTCGGACGCTGGCGTCCCCTGCTGATCCCGTTGGCGGCGATCACGGCCGTCCGCGCCGACCCTGAGGCGGCACGGGCCTTCCCCGGCCTGCGCTGGGGCTTCGCCACCAACGTTCCCGGGATCGTGAACCTCGGTTCGTTCCGGCGGGGCGGCAGCCGCGACTTCTGGGACGTCGCCGCCCCGGAGAAGGCCATCGTCGTCGAACTCGAAGGCGCCAAGTACGACCGGCTGCTCCTCGAAGTCGACGACCCGGAGCAGGCAGCGGCCGAGATCCGCTCCCACGCGGTCTAGGGCCCCGGGCAGGCGGGCGGCGCGATTAAGCTTGGCGCTCATGGAGGAGCATCCGCTGGCCCGGGAGGTCTATCCCGGGCTCGTCGCCGAACTCGCCCGCCTGCTCGAGGACGAGGGCGAGCGGTTCCTGGCGATCCTGGCGCACGATCTGCGGATCGTCGCCGAATGCGGCTGCGGGAACGACACGTGCCAGAGCTTCCACACTTCCGTCGAGTTCCCGCCCGGGACGAAGTACGGGCCGGGGCACCGCAACGTCATGCTCGACCCCGCGGAGGGCATGCTCGTCCTCGATGTCGTGGACGAGCGGATCGTCTACGTCGAGGTGCTCGGGCGGCCCGCGATGGTCCGGCGGGGTCTCACCGGCTGAGCACGGTCTCCAAGTGCGCCTTGAGTTCGGCGGCCACATCGACCTCGTCGGGGTCGTAGAGCCACTGGACCTGGAGGCCGTCCCACAGGGCCACGAACCAGACGGCCTCGCGGCGCGGGTCGCGGTCGGGGCCGAGCTGGCCGCTGTCCTGGAGCATCGCGAACACGCCGGTGAAGTGGTCGAGCGCCCAGCGGAAGCGCCGGGTGAAGTAGGCGTGCGCGGGGTGGTCGGCGGCCGTGGCCTCGTGGGAGAGCACGGTGTACAGCTCGATGAGGCCGGGGCGTTCGGCGTTCGCGCGGGCGCCTTCGATGAGGGCGCGGAAGAAGGCGCACGGCGGGAGCGGCGCCAAGACCTCGTCGCCGATCCGGTTGTCGCGGCGGGAGAGGACGGCGGCCAGGAGCGCGTCCTTGGAGCCGAAGTGGTGCAGCAGTGAGGATTTCGCCGAACCCACGCGCTTGGCGATGTCGCTCAGGCTGGTCGCGGTGAAGCCTCGGTCGGCGAACAGCCCGGTCGCGCTCTCGATGATGCGGGCCCGCTGCTCGCGCCCGCGCGCGTAGCCGGACTCGTCGGCCGGGGGCGGCGCGGGCAGGCGAACGAGTGCGCTGCCGGGGGCGTCGGCGACCGTGTCGAGGTCGGTCCGGGCGGCCTCGGCCGGGGTGCGGGCGAAGTACTCGGCGAGTTCGGCGACGACGTCCACTTCGTCGAGGTAGAGCGAGACGACCTGCAGGCCGTCCCAGGCGGAGGTGAGCCGCGCGCCGTCGGTGTCGCCGCCTTCGAAGTGGTAGCGGCGCAGCTTCTCGTAGCGGCGCTTCATGTGCTCGTGGCCGGGGTGGTTCGGGGAGACGGCCTCGCCGGTGAGCGCGGCGAACAGCGGCAGGTACCCGGGGGTGGCGGCATTGCGGCGGGCCAGGCCCAGGAGCGCTTCGGGCCGGGGAAGGTCGGCGTGGGACTCGATCCAGGCGAGGTTGGCGTCCTCCCAGCGGGTCAGGAGCGCCAGGAGCAGGTCGTCTTTGGATTTGAAGTAGCGCAGCAGCGAGGCGTGCGAGACGCCGGCCTTCGCGGCGATCGCGCGGAGCGAGACCCCGCTGAACCCCTCGGCCGCGAACAGCTCGTAGGCCGCGTCGAGCAGTTCCTCCTGGCGGGCTCGGCCGGTCGCGTAGCGGCGCTGGGTGGCGGCGGTCACCTGTGTTCCTCACGGTCGGCGGTTCGGGTGCGGCGCTGGCCGCGGGGCCAATCCTAACCGTTCGTTCGAAAATTGTGAGCCAAAGAAGCTAACCACTCGGTCAGGATTCGAGCTACAGTCCATCGCAGGGCACCGTTGCCCCAGCTTGAAAGGTCAGTGCCATGACAGAGTTGTCAGCCCCCGTGGCCGCGCCCGCGGCTCCCGCCCGCGAAGCGCGCTCCTACCCCTTCGCCCTCGCCGGAGCCAACTTCGGCATCTACGTCGCGATCCTCACCCCGGTCATGGTCTCCATGGCCTTCAAGATCGACCACATCACCGCCACCCCCGAAGCCGCCGCCAGCGCCCTCGGCCTCGTGCTCGGCGTCGGCGCCCTCTTCGCCCTCATCGCCAACCCCCTCGTCGGCCGCCTCTCCGACCGCACCACCTCCCGCTTCGGCATGCGCCGCCCGTGGATCATCGGCGGCGCCGTCACCGGCCTCCTCGCCCTCGCGCTCATCGGCGTCTCCGGTTCCGTGTGGCTGGTCCTCCTCGGCTGGTGCGTCGCCCAGACCGCGCTGAACGCGGTGATGGCCGCCGCCAACGCGACCCTGCCCGACCAGGTGCCCGCCGAGCGGCGCGGCAAGACCTCCGGGATCGTCGGCATCACCACGCCGCTGGGCATCCTCGGCGGTTCGTTCCTGGTGAACTTCATCGACGGCGACCTGCTGCGCTTCACCGTCCCCGGCGCCCTCGCCGTGCTCTTGTGCCTGCTGTTCGCGTTCAGCCTCAAGGACCGGGTCCTGGCCGAGAAGCCCGCCGAGCGGTTCACGGTCCGGCAGTTCCTCGGCTCGTTCGTGTTCAACCCGGTCAAGCACCCCGACTTCGGGTGGACCTGGCTGACGAAGTTCCTGGTCATGTTCGGGTACGCCGGGATCGCCTCGTACCTGCCGTACTACCTCACCGACAAGTTCGCGCTGAACGAGCAGGAGGCGATCGGCGTGATCCTCCTGGCGAACGTGGCCTCGATGCTCGCGATGGCCGCGTCGAGCCCCATCGGCGGGATCGTCTCGGACAAGCTCGGCAACCGCCGCGCACCGGTCGCGTTCGCCGGGCTCGTCATGGTCGCGGGCCTCGTCATGCTGGCGTTCGCGCCGACCACCGGGATGGTCATCGCCGCGCAGGGCGTCATCGGCCTCGGCGCGGGCGCGTTCTTCTCGGTCGACCTGGCCCTCGCCACGCAGGTGCTGCCGAACCCGGAGGACACCGCGAAGGACCTCGGCGTCCTCAACATGGCCAACGCCCTGCCGCAGTCCCTGGCCCCGGCGATCGCGCCCGCGATCCTCGCGCTCGGCAACGCGACCCCGCTCGGGGGCTACCCGCTCTGGTACCTCTTCGGCGCGCTCACCGCGCTCGCCGGGGCGGTCCTGGTGTACCGCATCAAGTCTGTCAAGTAAGGGAGCACCGCATGAACGACATCGACACCCGCTACCGCGACGCGTCGCTGCCCGTCGGGGACCGCGTCGAGATCCTGCTCGGGCAGATGACGCTCGAAGAGAAGGCCGGGCTGTTCTTCCACACCATGATCACGGTGGGCGAGGACGGCGAACTGGCCGGGCCCGACCCGGTGTTCGGGCTGCCGTCGAACGAGGAGTACGTCGGCGGGCGGCTCATGAACCACTTCAACGTCCTCGGCGGACTCCCCTCGGCCGAGGCGGCCGCGAAGTGGCACAACCGGCTCCAGGAGCTCGCGGCCGGGACGCGCCTGGGCATCCCGGTGACGCTCTCGACCGACCCGCGGCACTCGTTCAGCGACAACCCGCTCGCCGCGCTCAACACGCACGCGTTCTCCGAATGGCCCGAGATGCTGGGCTTCGCCGCGCTGCGCGACGAGGCCCTGGTGGAGCGGTTCGGGGACATCGCGCGCCGCGAGTACACCGCGATCGGGCTGCGCGTCGCGCTGCACCCGCAGATCGACCTCGCGACCGAGCCGCGCTGGGCCCGCCAGCTGCCGACGTTCGGCGAGGACGCGGACCTGGTCTCGCGCCTCGGCGCGGCCTACATCCGCGGGTTCCAGGGCGCCGAGCTCGGCCCGGAGTCGGTGGCGGCCATGGCGAAGCACTTCCCCGGCGGCGGCCCGCAGCTCGACGGCGAGGACCCGCACTTCGCGTACGGGCGCGAGCAGGTCTACCCGGGCGGGCAGTTCGAGCTGCACCTGAAGCCGTTCGAGGCCGCGTTCGCGGCCGGGGTCTCGCAGATCATGCCGTACTACGGGATGCCCGTCGGGACCGAGCACGAGGAGGTCGGGTTCGGGTTCAACAAGTCGGTGATCACCGGGCTGCTGCGCGAGCGGTTCGGCTTCGACGGTGTGGTCTGCACGGACTGGGGCCTGGTCAGCGACGGCGAGATCATGGGCCAGCCGTTCCCGGCCCGCGCGTGGGGCGTCGAGGACCTGTCGCCGCGCGAGCGGATGATCAAGATCCTGGACGCGGGCGCCGACCAGTTCGGCGGGGAGGCCATCCCTGAGCTGCTGGTCGAGATCGTCCGGTCCGGCGAGATCAGCGAAGCGCGCCTTGACGTCTCGGCGCGGCGGCTCCTGCGCGAGAAGTTCGTGCTCGGTCTCTTCGACCGGCCGCTGGTGGACGTCGAAGCGGCCGTGTCGCTGGTCGGCTCGGCCGGGTTCCGCGCCGAAGGCGAAGCGGCCCAACGGGCTTCGGTGACGCTGCTGAGCAACGACGGGACCCTGCCGCTCAAGGCGGGCCTGAAGCTGTACGTCGAGGGCGTCGACCCCGAGGTCGCCGCCGAGTACGGCCAGGTCGTCGCGACACCCGAAGAGGCGGACGCGGCCGTGATCCGGCTCCAGGCCCCTTACGAGCAGCGCGAGACGATGTTCGAGAACTTCTTCCACGCCGGGTCGCTCGACTTCCCGGCCGACGTGGTCGAGCACCTCAACGCCGTCGCGGCCTCGGTGCCCACGGTGGTCGACGTGTTCCTCGACCGGCCCGCGATCCTCGGCCCGGTCGTCGACGCGGCCGCAGCGGTCACCGGCAACTACGGCACCAACCCGCGGGCGCTGTTCGACGTGCTCACCGGCGCGGCCGAACCGAAGGGCAAGCTGCCGTTCGACATCCCCTCGAGCATGAAGGCCGTCGAGGCCAGCCGCCCCGACGTCCCGTTCGACACCGCCGACCCGCTCTTCAGGTTCGGGCACGGCCTGTCGTATTAGGTCGAATGAGGACGGCGGACCCCGCGCGGGCCCGCCGTCCTCGTGTCACCGGGAGGCGGACATCGGTGCGAGCGCGGCATCGCCGTCGCCCTCGACCACGCTGTTCGAGGCGGCCAGCGCGAAATCCTGCCGCAGGCCGCCGGGGGCCGCGCCCGGGGCGTGCTGCGTGACCGAGACGCCCCGCACGCGCACGGTGTAGACGCCGTCCTCAGGGGCGGCGACGGTGATCTGCTGGACGTTGTTCGTGACCCGCGTGGCCGGGTTCGCGTCCCAGTTCACGACCTCCCCGCCGGGCGTCTCCAGTTGCAGGTACAGCTCGTTCACCAGACCGCCCAGGCCCTCCAGTGAGGGTGCGTCCGTCCACACGAGCGTGACCTTCAACGGCTGTGCCGGATCGGCGGCCTCGAGCCGGTAGCGGCGGATCTCCCCGGTCGCGACCGCGTCGGCGGGCGCGTCCGCGAACCGGCTGCGGTCCGCTGAGCCGACGGCGCGGGCCACGTCGATGCGCCCGAAGCCGCTCACCGGGTTCGGTCCCTCGGGGACTTCACCAGTGAACTGGCCGGGCATCGCGACCGCGCCGTTCACCAAGAGCGCCTTCAGCAATGCGGCGGAAGGGCGGCGGCCGTCCTCCACGTGGCCCTGCGCGGCGAGGTGCTGGCGCACCAGGGCCGCCGCGCCCGCGCACAGCGGCGTGGCCATGCTCGTGCCGCCGCTCCAGCAGTAGCGTTCGCGCAGCGGGTGGCCCTCGGGCAGGCGGCCCCACAGCGGCTCGTCGTCCCCGGCGTACACCGAGGTGAGCATCGAGAGGACGTTCGTGCCCGGCGCCACCACATCGGGCTTGATCCGCAGGTCGTCGGTCGGGCCGCGCGAGGAGAACGCGGCCATGCCGTCGGCGTCGTCGGAGACGTGCCCGGCCTCCCCGAGCTTCGGGTAGCGGCCCAGCTGGCTCCAGTTGCGGTCGATGCCCGGCGGCGGCTCGGAGCCGCTGGGGCGCAGGTTCTCGCTGGCGCCCACCGTGAGGCAGTTCTTGGCGGTGCCGGGCGAGCCCATCGAGTCGGGGTCGATGACGCCGTCGCTGTCGGCGTCCTGGCCGTCGTTCCCGGCCGCGAAGAGCACCAGCATGTCCGGGTGCGTCCACATGAACTCGTCGACCGCGCGGGCGTTCTGCCCGTACTCCCCCGCGAGCGGCGCGCCCCACGAGTTGGTGTGGACGCGCGCGCCCGCCTCGTAGGCCTCGGCGAACAGCTCGCCGATATCGCCGGGGATGCCGTACAGGCCCGAAGCCGGCGGCGGCCAGGGGAACGTGAACGGCTGCAGGCCTGCCGCCGCGAGCTCCGCGCGGGACTTCCACCTGATCCGCTGGTTGATCGCCTGGAAGAACAGGGTCGCCTCGGGCGCGATCCCGGCCGGGACCGGCCCGGCCCCGGCCTGGCGGGCGGCCGATCCGTCGCCGAGGACCGAGCCGGTGACGTGCGTGCCGTGCCCGGAGTCGGTGTCGGCCGGGCCGTCGTCGTGGCCGGGCGGGTCGTTCGTGAAGGGCGCCAGGACCTTCCGGGTCGGCCACGAGGTGATCGCACTGATCCTGCCGCGCACGTCGGGGTGGACGGTCTCGATGTCGCCGTTGTCGAGCCCCGAGTCGGCCACGGCCACGATCTGCCCGGCGCCCGCGAGCGGCAGGTCCCCGAAGCGGTGGTCGGCCGGGACGCCCATGATCGCGGCGGCCTGGTCGTTGCTCGTCACCGAGAACGCGTACGGCACGATCGCCTGCACGCCTTCGAGATCGGCGAGCTCGGCGATCACCGGGCGCGGGACGCTCGCCACGAGCGACTTCGGGAGGGCGGTGAACACCGAGCCGCCCGCGTCCCGGATGCGGCGGGCCAGCGCGCCGGTGTCCTCACCGGGGAAGACGGCGACCTCGACCATCTGCGGGCCCTCATCGGCGAAGTCGTCAGGGTCCACCGCCGCGAGGGAGGCGGCGTCGAGGTCGCGGCGACGCGCGGGATGGAGCTTCGGGGAGACCTTCATGGCCGGGCGGTACGGGGTGACCTCGTCGACGTGCGCAAGGGCCCGGACCGCTTCGGCGCGTTCGGGAAGGAACCCGGCGAGAAGGGTGAACCCGGAAAGGGAGCCGTGCAGGTCCGCTCCCGCTTCGGTCAATTCGTCAAGCCAGGCGGCAGTGGGCGGGCCGACGAGTTTGACGAGCCAGTAGGCGGTGCGGCCGGGTTCGGGGGCGAGCGTGACGGCCGCCTGCGCGTCGAGCGCGGCGGCGAACTGGAAGCTGGCCCCGGCGGTCTGGACGGGCTGCTCGGGCAGGGGCGTGGTCTCCAGGCCCCTGGAGGCGAGGTCGCGGGCCTGGCGGGGCGTGCCGGCGACGAGGAGCTGGTCGGGGTATTCGGCGAGGAGTTCCACTCCAGTGCCGAGGGCGGTGTCGCGGTCGTCGGTGTGCCGAAGGGTCACAAGAAGTCTGGACATGGAGGCCTTCTTCGGGAGGGGGAATGCCGCGTGCACCGGGCGGCTGCCTTCCAGGCTACGCCTCGATCACGGTGCGTAGGGTCCCCCAAAACGGGCGACCGGGCCCCGCGGTGTGACGATCACCTGAGGCCCGGCCCGCTCAAGGTCCTATTTGGACCAAGCTCCCTCTTCGACTGCCCGGTTCGCCCAGTCGGCAAAAGCAACCGGCTTGCGACCGAGCACTTGCTCGACGCCGTCGGCGACGTCGCCGATCTTGCCTTCGCGCATGATCCGGTACATCACATCGAGGAAGAACACCAGGTCATCGGGCAGCCCCTCGGCCCGCAGCGCGGCGGCGTAGTCCTCGGGGCTCACGTTCTGGAACTCGATCGATCGACCGCTGGCTTGGGCGATCGCCTCGACCGCCGCAGGGAAGCTCAACGCCTCAGGACCGCTGAGCTCGTAGACCTTCCCGCTGTGGCCGTCTTCAGTCAGAACGGCAGCAGCGACGGCCGCGATGTCGGCGGTGTCGATGAACGGCTCGACCGTGTCTTCGACCGGCAAGAAGAGCTCGCCGTCAAGCATCGCCTGCAGCATGTCCCCCTCGCTGAAGTTCTGGTTGAAGTTGTTGGCCTGCAGCACGGTCCACTCCACCCCGGAGGCCTTCACGGCCTCCTGCGCGGCGTACATCCCGATCACTTCGGGGCCGACCCCGGCCGCTTCGGCGAGCACGTGGATGCGGCGGCCCGACTGCGAGACCAGGCGGCGCACGCCCGCCTTCACTGCGGCGGCGACGATCGCCTCGGCCGGGAAGGGCTCGTCCGGCGGGATCAGGTAGACGGCGCTGGCGCCCTCGAAGGCGGCGGCCCACGTCGACTCGTCGTGCCAGTCGAACCGGATCTCGGTGCTGCGCGAGACCGCGCGGACGCGGTGCCCGGCTTCACGAAGCTGCTCGGTAAGGCGGCGGCCGACCTTGCCGGTCGCGCCGGTGACCAGGATGGTTTCGTTCTCGTTGCTCATGTCCCCCAGTCAACTCGACCGAAGACACAGAGCCCATCGCTCAGACGCCACGATCCATGCGCATGCGTCTACGGCGCCGCGTCGCGAACCGCGCCGAGCGCCCGGACGAGGTCCCCGACTCGCGGAGAGGCGAGCCGGTAGCGCATCGAACGGCCCGCGCGGTCGGCCGCGACGAGACCCGCTTCCCGAAGCACCGCAAGGTGGTTCGACACGTTCGACTGCGAAGCACCGGTGCTCTCGACAAGCTCGCCGACCGCGGCGTCGCCGGTCGCGAGCGTGTGCAGGAGCGCCAACCGGATGCGGCAGCCCAGGGCCCGGCCGATGTCGAACAGGCGGTCGTCCACGTCGTTGTAATCCATCAGGCATCCATGATACGTTGCCTTCATATCATCAATCACTGATATATGGAGGACGCATGACCGCGATGGTCTGGACGCACACCGACGAGGTTCCCGCGCAGCGCTTCACCGACGGCATCACCCTGCGCGAGCTGTGGCAGGGCCCGCCCGGGCGCAAGGCCTACGTCGTCGACATCGCGGCGGGCGCGGTGTGGCCCGGCATCGACGTCCACGAGCCCGGCCCGGAGGAGGTCTTCGTCGTGTCGGGCGTGTTCAACGACGGCGTGCGCGACTACCCCGCCGGGTCGTTCATCCACTGCCCGGCCGGGTCGAGCCACGTGCCGCAGTCGGTCGAGGGGTGCCGGCTGTTCGTGTTCTACCCCGAGGGCTGAGCGGCCGCCGCCGTGTACCGGGCGGCCAGCGCCCGCAGGTGGTCTCGGAACTCCCGCGAGTCTTCGACCGTGAACGGAATACCGAGTGCGGTGACGTAGTTCGTGAGGTCCCGCAGCAAGTCGCTCCCGGTGCGCCACAGGCATTCCGACTCCCCCGCCGGCTCCAGGAGCCCGCTCCCCGGCGGCAGCATCGCGGCGACCCGCTCGACGGGGGCCTGCACGCGGATCACGACCTGGTGTTTCCAGGCGCTATGGCCCAGGCCCCGCAGTACATGCGCAACGGCCTCTTCCGGCGGGTCCTTCGGTGTGAACCGGGGCCCGTTGGGCGTCCGCAGCAGGATTCGGTCGGCCCGGTAGGTGCGCCAGTCCGCCCGGTCGACGTCCCAGGCCAGGAGGTACCAGCGGCGTTCGGTGTAGACCAGGCGGTGGGGCTCGGCCCGCCGCCTGGTCTCCGCTCCCGCCCGGTCGCGGTAGTCGAACCGCAGCTGCTCGCAGCGGTACACGGCCTCGGCGATCAGCGTCAGCACTTCGGCGTCCACAGTAGGCCCGGCTCCCGTGGCCGAGGCCGTGGCCGACCTGAGCACGTCGATCCGATGGCGCAGCCGCGAGGGCATCGTCTGCTCCAGCTTCGCCAGCGCCCGCAGCGAGGTCTCCTCGATCCCGGCCACCGAACCCGCAGCCGCCGCCCGCAGCCCGATGGCGACCGCGACTGCTTCCTCGTCGTCCAGGAGCAAGGGCGGCATGGCGTTCCCGGCTTCAAGCCGGTAGCCGCCAGCGCTGCCGGTCACCGAGTGGACGCGGTAGCCGAGCTGCCGCAGCCGGTCGATGTCGCTGCGCACGGTCCGCGTCGACACCTCGAGGCGTTCGGCGAGCGCCGCGCCCGTCCAGTCGCGCTGGGTCTGCAGCAACGCGAGCACCCGCAGCAGCCGAGCCGAAGTCTCCAACATTCCCGAATTCTCTCACCCATTGCGGAAGCAAATCTTCCGCAATGGGCCATAGCTTGGTCTTCAACGACAACGAAGGAGACAGTCAATGTTGCGAGGGTTCAGCACCATCAGCTTTTTCGCCGAGGACCTCGAGGCCGCGAAGGCCTGGTACACCGAACTGCTCGGCGTCGAGCCGTACTTCGGGGTGCCCGGGTACATCGAGTTCCGCGTAGGCGACTACCAGCACGAGATCGGGATCGCGCAGGCCGAGTGGGCGCCGCACGACATGACGGCCGGGCCCGGCGGCGCGATCGCGTACTGGCAGGTCGACGACCTCGACGCGAGCATTGAGAAGCTGACGGCCATGGGCGCCAAGGAGTACGAGCCGAAGATCGTGCGCGGCGAGGGGTTCGAGACGGCCTCGTTCGTCGACCCGTTCGGGAACGTCCTCGCCGTCATGTTCAACAAGCACTACGTCGACATGCTCGCGGCGAGGTCCTGACCGTGGAGTACCTCGATCTCGCCGACCGCGCCGAGTGGGAGGCCTGGCTCCAGGCCCACCACCGGGACGAGGGGTCGGTGTGGCTGCGGATCGGCAAGGAGCGCTCGCCTGAGGGGCGGCTGCGGATCGGGCCCGCGCTCGAGGCCGCCCTGTGCTTCGGGTGGATCGACGGCCACCGCAAGAGCCTCGACGGCGACTCGTTCCTGCAGCGGTATTCGCCGCGCACGAAGCGCAGCCCGTGGTCGAAGCGGAACCGGGGCATCGCGGAGGCGTTGATCGCGGAGGGCCGGATGCGGCCCGCCGGGATCGCCGAGATCGAGCGTGCGAAGGCCGAGGGACGCTGGCCTGACGCTGACTAGTGGGATGATGGCCGGGTTCTTCGAGGAGGCACCATGAACGGACCCGGCCGTCGGCCCCAGACCACGATCTTCACGCACATGTCGGCGCTCGCGCAGCGCCACGGCGCGGTCAACCTCGGGCAGGGCTTCCCCGACGAGTCCGGGCCCGCGCACGTCATCGAAGCGGCCGCTGCCGCGATGCGCGCGGGGCACAACCAGTACCCGCCGCTCGCGGGCATTCCCGAACTGCGCTATGCGATCGCCGAGCACCAGCAGCGCTGGTACGGCCTCGCGCCCGACCCGGACGAGGGCGTCACTGTCACTGCCGGGGCGACCGAGGCGCTCACCGCCGCGATCCTCGCGCTCGTCGACCCCGGCGACGAGGTGATCGCGCTCGAACCGAGCTACGACTCCTACAAGGCGGCGGTCGCGATGGCGGGCGGGACGCTCGTGCCGGTGCGGCTCGAAGCGCCTGACTACCGGCTCGACAAGCAGCGCCTTAGCGAAGCCGTCACCGAGCGCACCAAGCTCCTCCTCGTCAACTCGCCGCACAACCCGACCGGGACGGTCCTGCACCGCGACGAGCTGGAGGCGGTCGCCGCGCTCGCGGTCGCGCACGACCTGATCGTGGTGACCGATGAGGTGTACGAGCACCTAGTGTTCGACGGCCGCGAGCACGTGCCGCTCGCGTCGCTGCCGGGCATGTGGGAGCGCACGGTGAGCATCGGCTCGGCCGGGAAGACGTTCTCGGTCACCGGTTGGAAGATCGGGTGGGCGACCGGCCCGGCCGACCTGGTCGCGCGCGTGAAGGACGTCAAGCAGTGGCTGTCGTTCGCGTCCGGCACCCCGTTCCAGTACGGGATCGCGGCCGCGCTGGCCTCGGGCGACGGGTTCTACCGCGACTACGTTGCGGGCTACCAGGAGCGGCGCGACCTCATGGTGGCCGGGCTCAAAGGCATCGGCTTCGACGTGTACGAGCCCGAAGGCACCTACTTCGTGACCACGGGCGTCGCGTCCTTCGGGTACGAGGACGGCATGGAGTTCTGCCTCGAACTGCCCGAGCGGTGCGGGGTCGTCGCCATCCCCAACCAGGTGTTCTACCTCGACCAGGCGCCGCGCCCGGAGGTGCGGTTCGCGTTCTGCAAGCGGCTCGACGTGATCGAGGAGGGGCTCGAGCGGCTGGCGAGGGGCCTGGCCTGACCGGTAGGGTGGCGTCCATGCGCAACGGCATTGCCCCGCCCGCCTCCTAGCGCGGGCCTCTGATTCCTTGCAGCGCATCGGTTCCTGAACCGGTGCGCGTTCCGGGCATGCCCGCAGACGAGAGCACCTGACCACTCGCTCCCTGCTGGAGAAAACGCATGTCCGCACTCACCACGGTCCGTCCTGCCGTGCCCGCCGCCCGGCGCGGCCTCGGCTACCTCACCGTCACCGGCCTCGCCTGGGGCACCACCGGCGCCGCCGCCGAACTCGTCTACCGCGCAGGCGATCTCGGCCCCTCGGCCGTCTCGTTCTGGCGCCACCTCGGCGGCCTCGTGCTGCTCCTCGCCGTCGCCGCGATCCGCCGCAGGCCCCGCACCACGACCAGGATGCGGCACCGGTTCGCGCTCCTCGCTGGCGTCGGTGCCGGCATGGCGGTCTTCCAGACCGCGTACTTCGCGGCCGTCGAAGCAACCGGGGTCGCGGCGGCCACGCTGCTCACACTCGGGTCCGGGCCGATCCTCACCGCGTTCGGGAGCCGAATCCTCCTCGGTGAACGGCTCGGACGCGGCGGCGCGCTCGCCGTCGCCGGGGCGGTCGCCGGGCTCGGCGTCCTCGTCCTCGGCAACGGCGGCGGCGTCATCGACCCGGCCGGGGTCGCGCTCTCGCTGCTCTCGGCTGCCGGGTACGCGGCCGTGACGCTCCTGGGCCGCGCCACCGGCCGCCGCAGCGACGGCGAGGACCCGTTCACGCTCACCATGTGGTCCCTCGGCATCGGCGCGGCACTCCTGTTCCTCCCCGCCTGGTTCGAGGGCCTGACTCCCTCCACCGGCGACCCGGTGCTGACGTTCGGGATCATCGGCTACCTCGCGGCGTTCACCACCGCCCTCGCGTACCCGCTGTACTTCGCGGGCGCCGCCCGCGTCCGCGCCACCACCGCCTCGGTGATGATGCTGATCGAGCCGGTCACGGCCGCGTTCCTCGCCGTCGCGTTCCTGCATGAACCGCTCACGCTCGCAACGGTGGCGGGCGCGGTCGTCCTCCTCGGGTCGATCACGGCGCTCGCGCTGGCCGAGTCCCGGCGGTAGGGACGCGAACAGGGCCGGTCTCGCGACCGGCCCTGTTCGCTTGCGCTGCTAGGTGGCGGAGAGGAAGCCCGTCTCCAGCATGATGATGACGACGACCCCGAGGATGCAGCGGTACCAGACGAAGATGAACACGCTGTGCTTGGCGACCCACTTGAGCATCCAGTGGATGGCCGCCAGGCCGACGCCGAACGCGACGATCGTGGCCACGAGCATCTGCGCGCCGCTCGGCACCGAGCCTTCCGTGGCCGGGTCGAACACGTCGCCGAGGCTGAGGATGCCCGCGCCGAACACGGCCGGGATCGCGAGCATGAACGAGTACCGGGCCGCGACCTCGCGGTCGAGGTTGATGAACAGGCCCGCCGTCATCGTCGCGCCCGAACGCGAGACGCCCGGGATGAGCGCGCCCGCCTGCGCGAAGCCGAGGATCAGGCCGTCCTTCATCCGGAAGTCGTCCCAGGTGCGGGTCTTGCGGCCCACGAGCTCGGCGAGGGCCAGCAGCAGGCCGAAGAAGATGAGGCTGAACGAGACCAGCCACAGGTTGCGGGCGCCGTCGCGGATCGCGTCCTGGAAGATCAGGCCGAAGAACACGATCGGGAGCGTGCCGATGATGACGTACCAGCCGAGCCGGTAGTCGGTCTCGCCGCGCAGCTCCTTGTCCCGCAGGCCCTTCCACCAGGCCACGAGGATGCGGACGATGTCCCTCCAGAAGTAGAGGAGGACCGCGGTCTCGGTGCCGAGCTGGGTCACCGCCGTGAACGACGCGCCCGCGTCCTCTTCGAAGAACAGCGCCGAGGTGAGGCGCAGGTGCGCCGAGGAGGAGACCGGCAGCATCTCGGTCAGGCCCTGGACGACCCCGAGCACGATGGCCTCGAACCAGGTCATGTCGACCACGGGGCGACCGCCTTCCGGGCACGGGTCCTGCAGGGGGAAGTGTGCATTGGCGCTTCTTTCGTCACATCGACGGTCAGGCGTCGCACGGGCCGTCGGGCGGCTCCCGGCGCGACGGGGGACATCTTGCCAGACGCGGTCGGTGACCGGTCGGCACACGTGGCGGGGAGTGAGACGCGCCAGAGCCCGCGCCCTAAGAGGACGCGGGCCCGTACGCCGGTTTCGCTAGCTCAGTTCCTGCGGGCACTTCAGGCCGTCCTCAGGGACGTCGAGGTCCACGAGGTAGGCCGTGACGGGATCGTCGATGCAGGTGTGGCCCAAGGCGTACGCGGTGTGGCCGCTGCCTTCGTACGTGACCAGGACGTCGTTGTCCAGCTCCTTCGACACCGACTCGGCCCACGCGTACGGCGTCGCCGGGTCGCCCACGTTGCCGACGAGCACGACCTCCGGGGAGCCCTTGCCGTTCACCGAGTCCGGGCCCGGTTCGGAGGCCGACCAGGACGCGCACGGCAGGTAGCTCCAGGCGATGCTGGCGCCGAACAGGTCCGAGTTGCCGTACGCGGTCTCGGCGGCGTTCTGGTAGTCGTCGAACTGGTCCGGGTTGTCGCGGTCGACGCACTGCACGCCGTAGAAGTTCGCCTCGCTGTCGCGGCGCGGCAGCGGGAGCGGCGGGAAGCGCCTGGGCTGGAGGCGGGACGCGCCGTCGGCGTCAGCGAGGTCTTCCAGCTGCTGCAGCCACTCGCGGATCGTGCCCGCGTCCACGGCGGCGAGGATCTTCTCCAGTGCGGGCCATTTGGCCTCGCTGTAGAGGCTCTCGGAGATCATGCTCAGCATGTCCCCCACGGTGAGCTCGTTGTTCACGGCCGCTTGGGCATCGGTGAGGATCGCCTCCAATTCGGCGTCGGAGGCGTCCGCGCTCGTGAACGGGCAGCCGTCGACGGTGAGGCAGTACGCGACGAAGTCGTGCCAGGCCGTCTCGAAGCCCGTGGCCTGGCCTTCGGCGAGATCGAGCACCGAACCGGAGGTGCGCATGACCCCGTCGAGGACCATCGCGCGGACCTTGTCGGGGTAGAGGTACAGGTACATCTGCCCGATGTAGGTGCCGTACGAGTAGCCGAGATAGGTGAGCTTGTCGTCGCCGAGCGCGTTGCGCATGACCTCCATGTCGCGGGCGACGTTCTCAGTGCCCATGTTGGCCAGGAAGTTCGCCTTGATCTCCTGCGTGCAGCCCTCCGAGAGGGTCTCGGCGCCGTTGTCGAGGGCCGTGGCCTGGGCGCTGGTGATCGCGTCGGGGTCCAGTGTGTACACCTCGGTGAGCGCGGCGTCCAGCTCGTCGTCGCTGCCGCACGTGAGGTTCTGGCTCGCGCCCACCCCGCGCGGGTCGAAGCCGACCACGTCGAACGCGGCCGTCACCTCGCTGGGCAGGAACGGCGACATGGCGAGTTCCACGCCCGAGCCGCCGGGGCCGCCCGGGTTGATCAAGAGCGATCCGGTGCGGTCGCCAGTCGCACCGTCGTTGGAGGCAGGATGGCGGACCATCGCGAGGGCGACGCGGTCGCCGCCGGTGTCCTCGTAGTCGACAGGCACCGCGATCGACCCGCATTCGAGCGCTTCGGCCCACTCGGCCTGCGCCGCCTCCAGCTCGGCGTCGCCGTACATCGCCTCGAGGTCGCAAGCGCCCCAGTCGACCCCGGTGACCTCCTCCTGGGTCGTGGTGACGCCGCTGCGGGCCTGCGACGAGCCGTTGCCGTCGTAGTCCTCGCCGCAGGCGGCCAGCGCCGCCGCCGCGAGGACCGCGGCCGCGGCGGTGAGCGTGGCCGTTCGCTTCATGCCGACTCCTTCTGCGCGCGCGGCAGAGCCGCGTCCCGTGGGGTGCTGCACGCACTCTATGGCCGTAGCGTCCGGTTCGGCATGGATTCAGGTGATTGCCGCCTTCCGGGTCGGCATTCGGCGGCGCCGCAGCGAACTTGACCACCTTTGACGCTTTCTTGATGGCCGTCTTCGCCGACGCGGGGAATGATGGGTCGGTGTCACGTGGACAACTGCGGATCTACCTCGGCGCGGCCCCGGGGGTCGGCAAGACCTTCGCCGCGCTCGAAGAGGCCCGCAGGCGCCGCGAGCGGGGCACCGACGTGGTCGTCGGCTTCGTCGAGACCCACGGGCGGCGCCAGACCGCCGCGCTCCTCGACGGCCTGGAGGCCGTGCCGCGCCGGACCCTCGGCGGGGTCGCCGAGCTGGACGTGGACGCGGTCCTCGCGCGGGACCCGGCGGTGGCGATCGTGGACGAGCTCGCGCACGCGAACGCCCCGGGCTCGCGGAACCTCGAGCGCTGGCAGGACATCGACGAGCTGCTCGACGCGGGGATCGACGTGATCTCGACGGTGAACGTGCAGGACCTCGCGTCGCTCAACGACGTGGTGGCTCAGATCACCGGGGTGCACCAGGAGGAGACCGTCCCGGACGCCGTGGTGCGCCGCGCGGACCAGGTGGAGCTCGCCGACATCACGCCGGAGGCGCTGCGGCGGCGCATGGTCCACGGGAACGTGTACCCGCCGGAGAAGGTGGGGCCCGCGCTCGCGAACTACTTCCGGGTGGGGAACCTGACGGCGCTGCGGGAGATCGCGCTGCTGTGGCTGGCCGACAAGGTCGAGGACCAGCTGGAGCAGTACCGCGAGGACCAGCACATCACGGCCACGTGGGAGTCGAAGGAGCGCGTGGTCGTCGCGCTCTCGGGCGGCGACGAGGGCGACACGCTGATCCGGCGGGCGGCACGGATCGCGGCGCGGTCGGGCGGGGCCGACCTCAAGGCCGTGTACGTGGCGTCGGGCGACGGGTTGACGAGCGCCCGGTCGGCGCGGAACCTCGCCCGGCAGCGGAACCTCGTGGAAGACCTCGGCGGCTCGTACCACCAGGTGGTGGGGCACGCGATCCCGAACGCGCTGCTGGAGTTCGCGCGCGGTGTGAACGCGACGCAGCTGGTGCTCGGGGCCTCGCGGCGGGGCCGGTTCGCGCAGATGCTCTCGCGGGGCGTGGGCGTGACGACTACGGCGAACTCCGGGACGATCGACGTCCACCTGGTCAGCCACGAGCAGGTCGCGACGGTGAAGCGCGCGCGGGCGGGCCGGGGCGTCATCGGCGGCGGCCGCAGGCGGCTGGGGATCGCGCTGGCGCTGGTCGGGATTCCGGCCCTGTGCTTCGCGCTGCTGCCGCTGCACGAGGAGCTGTCGCTGACGACGATGATGCTCATCGTCCTCACGGCGGTCATGGGGTTGACGCTCACCGGCGGCATGTGGCCGGCGCTGCTGGGCGCGCTGTCGGGCAGTCTCCTGCTCAACTACTTCTTCACCAAGCCGTACAACACGTTCAAGGTCCACGACCAGGAGCAGTTGATCTCGCTGGGGATCTTCATCGCGCTCGCGCTCGGCGGGGCGAGCGTGGTGAACCTGTCGGCCGCGCGGGCCCGGCTCGCGGCGCGCGCAAGTGCCGAGGCGCAGACGCTGGCGACGCTCGCGGGGACCGTGCTGCGCGGCGGGAACCGGGTCGAGGACCTGCTTGAGCGGCTTCGGGAGACGTTCTCGCTCGAGTCGGCGACGCTGCTGGAGCGCACCGAGCCCGGTGCGGGCCCGGCTGAGCGGCAGGACCCGCGGCTGTGGCGGGTGGTCGCGTGCGCGGGCGAGGGGTGCGCGAGCCCCGGTACTGCCGAGAACGACCTGCCGATCAACGACGACCTCGCTCTGGCGTTGCGGGGGCACACGCTCGAGGCGGGCGACCGGCGGATCGCGCAGGCGTTCGCGATGCACGCGGCCGCCGCGCTGGAGCGGCAGCGCCTTGAGCGGCAGGCGGAAGCGGTGCAGCGGCTCACCGACACGGACAAGCTGCGGACGGCGCTGCTCGCGGCGGTCTCGCACGATCTGCGCACGCCGCTGGCGTCGGCGCGGGTCGCGGTGTCGAGCCTGCGGTCCACTGGGGACCTGTTCACGCCGGAGGAGCGCGACGAGCTGCTGGAGGCCGCGGAGACCTCGCTCGCGCGGCTCACGAGCCTGGTGGACAACCTGCTCGACATGTCGCGGCTCCAGGCCGGGGTGCTCGGCGCGAACCCGGTGCCGGTCGCGTTGGACGACGCGGTGCCGTGGGCGCTCGACGAGATCGGCGACGCGGCGGTGGCCGTCCGGTTGGACGTGGCCCCGGACCTGCCGGAGGTCGAGGCCGACCCCGGTCTGCTGCAGCGCATCCTGGTGAATGTGGTCGCGAACGCGCTGCGGTTCAGCCCGAACGGCGTGCCGCCGCTGGTGATCGCGGGCCAGCACGGCGGCCTGGTGGAGCTGCGCGTGGTCGACCGCGGCCCGGGCGTGCCCGACGAGAGCCGCGAGCTGATGTTCACGCCGTTCCAGCGGCTCGGCGACCGCGACAACACGAGCGGCGTCGGCCTCGGGCTCGCGCTCTCGCGCGGCCTCGCGGAGGCGATGGGCGGCTCGCTCGTCGCCGAGGCGACCCCCGGCGGCGGCCTGACGATGGTGCTGGCGCTGCCGCAAGCGAACGAGAAGGGCACGGAGTGATCAAGATCCTGGTCGTGGACGACGAACCGCAGATCGCGCGGGCGCTGCGGATCAACCTGAGCGCGCACGGGTACGAGGTGACGACCGCCCCGGACGGGGCGCAGGCGCTGCGCGCGGCCGCCGCGGTCGTCCCCGACCTCGTCGTGCTCGACCTGGGACTGCCCGACATGGACGGCACGGAGGTCATTGCGGGCCTGCGGGGGTGGTCGAGCGCGCCGATCCTGGTGCTCTCGGGCCGCGCCGCGAGCGCCGAGAAGATCGCCGCGCTCGACGCGGGCGCCGACGACTACGTGACCAAGCCCTTCGACATCGGCGAACTCCTCGCCCGCGTCCGTGCCGCGACCCGCCGCGGCAACGCGGCCAGCGAGTCCCCGGTGACCGAGATCGGTTCGGCCACGGTCGATCTCGCGTCCCGGGAGGTCGTGCGCGACGGCGAGAAGGTCCGCCTCACCAAGACCGAGTGGCAGCTCCTCGAAGTGCTCCTGCGCAACCCCGGCAAGCTCGTCGGCCAGCGCGAACTCCTGCACCGGGTGTGGGGCCCCAACTACGACCGCGAGACGAACTACCTGCGCCAGTACATGGCCCAGCTGCGCCGCAAACTCGAAGCCGACCCGGCCCGCCCGGTCCACCTCCTCACCGAACCGGGCATGGGCTACCGCTTCCGTCCTTAACGCCTTGGCGCGCGGTTCCTACCATGGGGTCCATCTATCTCCGGGGAGGTGCCATGGGCGGCAACGGTACAGCGGCGAGGCCGGGCGCGCTCCGGGGCGCTCGCGCGGTCCTGTGGGGCCTGACCGGGGTGCTCGCTGGGGCGGCAGTCGTGAAGTTCGCGATGTACGACCGGTTCCAGGAGGACTTGAGACAGGCCTGCTACGACGTCATGGACCAGGAGCCTCCCGGCGGTTGGAGCGACCGCTCGTTCCCTTGCGAGCAGCTCGTCCCCTCGTCTTGGGAAATGCCGTACTGGGCCGCGCTGATGGGCTTTCTGGTGTTCGCGGCGCTGTTCCTGATCGCTTCGGTGCTCACGGGGCGGTCCCATCCTTCGGCTCGGGGGTTCACGCTGTCGGCCGGGATCGCGGCGGTCGCGCTGCTCGCGGTCCCCGGCCTGCTGAACCTCGGCCGGGTCCTCGGCGAATCGGGTCTGAGCCAGGCCGACACGCTGGTGGCCGAACAGTTCCACGCCACGTTCCCGGCGTGGCCGGAGGCAGTGGACACGGTGGCGCAGTCACTGCTGGTCGTCGGTGTCGTTGCGGCCGTGTGGCTGCTGTGGCGGCCTGAGGCCAGGGATTTCTTCAAGCGGCGCTGACTCAGCGCAGGCGGGCGGTGTGGGTCGCGCCTAGGGAGCCTTCAGTGCGGACGGTGAGGCGGGGGCGGTCGCCGGTTTCGACGGTGACGGTGTCGTCTGCTTCGACGGTTTCGCTTGCGGGGTAAGGCAGGTCGATGACGATTTCGGCGGCGGTGCGGCCGGGGTCGGCGACGGCCACGGCGATGCCGTCGCCGCTTCGGGTGACGATCACCGAGGCGGGGCCGTCGCAGACGAGGCCGCCGATCTCCGACGGCTGCCAGAAGTGGGCGGCGATCAGGTGCTCGGCGGCGACTGCTTGGACCGCGGTCGTGTTGGCGAGGATCTCGAGCGTGGGGTTCGCGGCCCAGACGGCGGTCTCGGCAGCGGTCGCGGTCGGCAGCAGCATGTAGGCGTACGAGGCGTCCACAGGCGAGACGCCGTGGTCGTACCAGAGCGTGGCGTACCGCCGGGTGTGCTTCTCTGTGTCGCCGCCGCCGGTGGTCCCGCCCTGCTCGATGTCGTTCCAGGCGCCGCGGCGGGTCTCGCGCCCGACGTGCAGTCCGGTGCTGCCACCCGGGAAGACGTACCCGGCGACGCCGGGAAGGCAGAGCCAGCGCGCGCCGTCGACGGGGGTCTTGAAGTCGTTGTCCTCCTCGGGGAGGACGCCGTCGACCGTCATGCGCCGGTCGCCGTCCGTATGGCGGTTGCGGTGCTCCACTGTGGTCCATACGGCGCGGTCGTCGGCGGCGGTGATACCCGCGCCGAGCGCGCAGACCACGTCGTCGACGACGAACCAGGCCTTCTTGGCGCGCAGCGAGGAGCCGTCCGCGACGAGGTCCATCGCCGCCGCGGCGTACCGGTCGTCGAGGGCCGCGCCGCCCGCGACGTCGTTCGGGGGCAGGTGGGCGACCAGGTCGTCGCCGTGGCCGATGACCTCGCGCTCGCGGGAGTCGACGGTGACGCCGGGCAGCCGGTAGGGGTTGGCGGTCGGCCAGAACTCGTCGCCGAACTGGTGCGGGTCGTCGACGGTGTAGAGGTACGACATGCCGTCGCCGACGTACCAGCCGCGGAGGTTCTCCCCGCCGACCATCTCGTACGCGGAGATGCGGTTCGAGGACATCGACAGCGCCCAGGACCAGTTGGCGCGGCGCACCAGGAGCCGGTCCATGCCCGGGTAGACGCGGGTCGCCTCCGGGCGGGGAGCGGCGGCGGGCGCGGCGTCGGTGAGGAGGTCCTTGCCGAGGCGGATGCCGCGCAGGTCGGCGTGCTCGAAGTAGGGGACGGTCGCGGCGGAGCGCTCGATCCAGCCGCGGGCGAGCGCGCGCCACCGGTCGCCGTACTCGGCGGGGGCGATCTCGGCGAGGTCGGCCACAGCGGCGGCCAGGGCCGGGCCGACGTCCGAGTCGCGCCGGGTGGGGCGCGCGATCCCTCTGCCGCGCAAGCAGTCCATGAACAGCCCGTCCTCGACGAACGGGGCGAACGACCGCTCGACCGCGTCGTAGAGGCGCACCAGGTCCGGGTCGGTGACCTCCCAGACCGAGTCCTTGAGCAGCGCCAGCGCGAGGGTGACGGAGGTGAGCAGGTCGAGGCCGTAGCTGCCGGTGCTGGGGACGTGGCCGTGCTGGATGAACGAGCCGTCGCGGTGGAAGCCGTCGCCTGCGTCGACGATCCGGAAGAGGCTGTTCGCGCCGCCGCCTTCGAGGTCGGAGAGGCCGTCCCGGGCCTGGGCGAGTTTGGCGGGCTCCTCGCCGACGAGGCCGCGGAGGGCGAGGATCGCGGCCTTGTCGGCGCGGTTCGCGCCGGTCTCGCGTTCGGTGGGCGAGGCGAGGCGCACGTCGGCGTTGGGGCAGAAGCGGTCCACGACGTCGAGGTAGTGGGCGAGGTGCGCGCTCGGGATTCGCTCGCGCATGAGGGTGCAGATGTGGATGAGGTACGTGGGCGAGCCGATCTCCCACCAGTACCAGTTGCCGGTCTGCTCGGCGTGCTCGTTGTAGCCCGACTGGTAGAGCAGGACGAGCGCGTCGACGACGTCGCTGGCGACCTCGCCGTCGTCGTACTGGTCGGTGCCGGGGGTGGCCCAGGCGAGGGCGATCCGGCGCAGGCGGGCGTAGGAGAGGCTGAAGCTCAGGGGGTCGCTCGCGGGGCCGAGGTCGGGCCAGAGCCCGGTGCGGTCTTCGTTGCGGTGCATGGAGTCGCGGTCGCGCCCGGCGCCTCTGCTGAGCGCGCGCAGGGCGCGGTCGTAGTCGCCGTCGGCGGTGTCGATGGCACCGCCCGTGAGCAGCGCTCTCGCGCGTTCACGGAGCGTCGGGAAGTTGAGCGGGCCGGTGTCGGGTTCGCCGGGGACCTGGCCGATGACGCCGCGTTCGGGCTCGTCGAGGACGGTCCATGCGGCGACTGCGGCGCTGACGCCGGTGAGACCGAGGGCGCCGCCGAGCAGGAGTCGTCGGTTCAGTGGCGGCATGGGGGTCCAACTCAGGGCGGCGGCAAAGTCGCGCCCATACTAGCCGCCTCGCGCGCATGTCCCACAGTGGAAGGTGTCTGGTACGGGCGTACCCCTCGTTCAGGTCTGCGGCGCGGTGGTGGAGACGAGGTCGTCGGCGCGGGTGCGGCCTCGGGCGACGTAGGTGTCGGTGAAGCGGTCGAGGATCGCGGCGGCGGCCGGGTCGGGTTGTGCTGCACGGGCGGCGGCGAAGCAGGCGTTGGCGGCGCGGGAGAGGCCGTCGTCGTGGAGGGCGGCGGTGGCGGCGCGGAGGTAGAGCTCGGCGGGCGAGGCGTGGTGCCAGAGGGGTTCGAGGGCGGCTCGGGCGCGCTCGGCCGCAAGGGGATCGGCGAAGAGTGCGGCGACGAGGGCGACGGGTGCGATCCAGTCGGGGCCGGGTTGGGCGTCGATCATGCGCAGTTCGAGGTAGGCGCCGCGCGGGCGCACGGGCGGGAACAGGGTCGAGAGGTGGAAGTCGAGGTCGTCGAGGGTGGGCGCCTGGTGGTAGTCGCCGTTGATCCAGTCGCGGAAGGTGAGTCCGCGCGGGACGGTCCAGCGGCCGGGGCCGCGCACGGCCATGACGCGGGCGTCGAGGGCGTACCGGGCCCAGGATTCGCGCGGGTCGCCTTGGGCGCCAGGACTTTGAACGACGGCGCGGGAGCGGGTGCGGTCGATCGCGGCCCACACGTGCTGGCGGGTGGAGCGCCACATGCTCGGCTCGCCGCGGCGCAGCGGCGAGTTCGCGAACGCGGCGATGAGGGCGGGCGCGAGCCGGTGCGCGAGGTCCCAGCGGTCGGCGATGCCCTGGTGGCCGGGGCGGTCGTCGCCGATGTCGATACAGACCTGGACGGAGGCGGTGTTCGACATCATCCAGCGCCCGGCGCGGCCGTCCTGGTCGAACAGCTCCTCCATGGCCTGGTAGCGCGGGGTGCGCAGGACCCTGCGGGGCAGGCGGACCGGGTCGAGGCCGAGCCCGAGGAGTTCGTAGCCTTCGGCGTTCAGGGCGGCGGTGACGCGGAGCCGGTCGGCTTCGAGGTCGGCGAAGCACTCCCCCACGGTTGCGGCGGGGCGGGAGCTGAGTTCGAGGGCGCCGCCGGGCTCGAAGCTGAGGCGGCTGCGGCGCGGCAGGGCGTCGCGGACGGCGAGGACGGCCTTGAGGGATTCGGGGTCGTGGCGGCGGTGCCGGTCGGCCGCGCTGGTCACGAGGGACTCGACCTCGGCCCCGATCCGGGACGGCGGGCCGGGGCGGAAGCCCTGGGCCGCAATGTGGTCGAAGGCCGCGTCCACGGTGAGGGGCGGGGCCGAGACGAAGAGCGAGGCGTCGGACATGGGTGACCTCCGAGCGGTTCGTAATCCTATTGATTCGATAGGATATCTAGATTTTAGAGGTCCGGGACACTTCGCGCAAGTGGTCTTGATTCCCATCAGATCAGTAGGATATGCTCGCTCCGGTGCCGCCCGCTCCGAATCCGTCTCGCACCATCGAAACCGAAGGCGCCGCCATGACTCCCGTCCAGACCCGCACCCGCCCGCAGACCCACCGCCGCGCGGGCGCTCCCACCGTGACCGTCACCATCGAGATCCCCGCCGACGACCCGCGGCTCGTCCGGCGCCTCACCGCCGCGCTCGCCGGGCTCGGCCAGAGCCGGGTCGCTATCGCCGGCGAAGAAATCCCCGCGCCCGTCGAGGCGCAGGCCAAGCCGCAGCCCGCACTCGTCATCGACGTGCCCGGCCGCGAAGTGCTCCTGCGCGGCGAAGCGGTCGCGTTGACCCGCTTGGAGTTCGAGCTCCTGGCGTTCCTCGCGCGCTACCCCGGGATGGTCCACACCCGGGCCGAACTGCTCCAGTACGTATGGGAGACACCGGACACCGGCATCCCCGGCCGCACCGTGGACGTCCACGTGCGGCGCCTGCGCGCCAAGCTCGGGGAGTTCGACGAGCTCGTGGGCACCGTGCGCGGCGTCGGGTACCGGTTCGCGCGCAGCCGCGACGTGGAGTACCGCACCGGCTCGGCGTCCCCGGCCGCGGACCGGGTTCTCAGTATCTGAACATTCCTAGTATTTCGATAGGATTACTGCTATCGTTCTCGATATGAAGTCCGCCAGCGTCCTCACGCGGCGGCGCGAGATCGACCAGATGCGCGCCGCCAGCGCCCTGTGTCAGCCCCGAATGCGCTAGAGCGCAGCCATTCTGCGGGCAGCACCTCGGCTGCGCTCTATTCCCCCGTCTGCGATCCCAACGGGCCCACCGGGCCCGCTCCTCGGCACGCGCTCTAGTGCCATGCCTCCCATCGTTAGGACTCCGACGTGACCGTCGACATTGCGCTGACCACTGTGGTCGGCAACCCGAAGCGCCTCTCCCGCACCCTGGCCACCGCCGAAGCCCTCGCCGCGGCGATCGGCTCCGACCTGCGGGCCGAGCCCCGCACCACCTCGATCGACCTCGCCGAGCTGTACCTGGACGGCATCGAGCCCCCGCACGACGGGTTCGAGCACGCCGCCGCCCAGGTCCGCTCGGGGCACGTGCTCATCGTGGGCACGCCCGTCTACAAGGCCAGCTACACGGGCCTGCTCAAGCTGTTCCTCGACCAGCTGCCGCCGCACGCGCTCGACGGCGTCGTGGCCGTGCCGGTCACCATCGCCGCCTCGGCCGAGCACCGGCTGCTCGCCGACCTCCACCTGCGGCCCGTACTCGCCGAACTCGGCGCGCGGCTGCCGGTGCCGTCGCTCCAGCTGCTCGAGAGCGAGCTGCCGGAACTGCCCGAGCACATCGGGGCCTGGGTCGAGGCGTACGCCCCGGCACTCGAAGCCTCGTTGGGGCGCAAGGTAGGTGCGGCGGTATGAGCGCGCCCCTCGCGGCCCCGGCGGGCGTCGCCGCCGCCGAGTTCCGGTCCCTGTTCCGGGCCCACCCCGCCGGGGTGACCGTGGTGTGCGCCGACGCCGGGCACGGCCCGGCCGGGTTCACCGCCACCTCGCTGACCTCGGTGTCGATCGACCCGCCGCTCGTGTCGTTCGCGATCGCCACCGGGTCGTCGGCCTGGCCCGCGGTCCGGGACGCCGAGAGCCTCACCGTGAACTTCCTGTCCTCGGGGCAGCACGAGATCGCGACCCGGTTCGCCACCAGCGGCATCGACCGCTTCGGCGGGCCGACCCTGTGGTCGCGGCTGGAGACCGGCGAGCCGGTGCTCGACAACGCGCCGTCGTTCCTGCGCGCAGTCGTCACCGACCGCATCGAAGCCGGGGACCACCACGTGGTCCTGGCCCTGGTGGTCGACGCCGAGACCGGCGGCGACCACGACCCGCTGGTCTACCACGCGGGCGGCTACTGCGCCGCCGCTCCCCTCGAGTAATCCCCCACTGAAGACTTCCTGAAAGGCCAATCCCCATGCCATCCAACGTGACCCGCAGAACCCTCGTGGCCGGTGCGCCCGCCGTCGCGGCGCTGGCGCTCGCCGCGTGCTCCGAGGAGCCGAGCGGCCCGGTGCTCGCCGCCGACGCCGCGATCCCCGCCGAAGTCCCCGAAGGGACCGTGCTCGTCGTCGGCGACCCGCAGAACCAGATCGCCTACGAGCTCTCAGGACTGGCGAAGGAGCTGCCGTTCACTGTGGAGTGGGCGAACATCTCCGGCGGCCCCAAGACCGCCGAGGCGTTCCGCGCCAAGTCCCTCGACATCGGCTCGGTCGCGGACATCCCGCCGATCCACACGAACTGGACGGGCCTGCCTACGAAGATCGTGGCCGCCTCGTACCGGGTCGACCCGCTGGAGCATCCGATCTACGACCTCGGCGTGGCGCCGGGAGTCGATGTCAAGAGCCTGGAGGACTTGGCGGGCAAGCGGATCGCCTACTCCCCCGGGCAGGCGCAGGGGGCGCTGATCCTGCGGGTGCTCGACGCCGCCGGGCTCGCCCAGGACGACGTGGAGCTGGTGGAGCTGCCGAGCACAGGAGACACGTACTCGAACGCGCTGGCCGGTGGCGAGGTCGACGTGGCGCCGATCGGCGATTCGCAGGTCAAGTCGTACCTGAACAAGTACGGGCCCGACGGCGGGACGACGATCCCGCACGGCATCCGGGACGACCCGTGGCTGCTGTACACGCCCACGGAGGTGCTGGAGGATGCCGACAAGGCCGCCGCCATCGCCGCGTACGTGCGGTTGTGGGGCGCGGCGCGGCTGTGGACGCGGGCGAACAAGGAGGCGTGGATCAACGCCTGGTTCGTCGAGCACGAAGGACTGTCCTACGAGGATGGCGAGTACCTGTTCGAGCGGCAGGGCGAGCCGGACTTCCCCGCCGACTGGGCCGAGGGCATCGACCGCCACCAGGAGACCATCGAGATCGTCGCCGAAGGCACCGGGAACGAGGTACTGGACGCCGAGGACCTGTACGACCGGCGCTTCGAGTCGCTTGTCGCCGAAGGGATCGAGGAGTACGGAGAGGCGGGTGCGCCGTGACCGCCGTCGATGTGAAGCCCCGGGCTGCGCTGCCTGACCACGACGACGCGGCTGGCGGGCGGGCCTCGCGGCCGAGAGGCAGGCGCCGCCTCGGCCCCGGCAAGGCCCTCCCGTTCGGGTACCTCATCGGCCCGCTCCTGCTCCTGGGCGTCTGGTTCTGGGGCTCAGCGGCGGGCTGGATCGACCCGCGCGTGCTGACCGCCCCGTGGACCGTGGCGACCACCGCGTGGGACCTGTGGGAGTCCGGGCGGCTCGGCCCCGACCTGCTCGTCTCGGCCCGGCGATTCGCGCTGGGTCTGGCATTCGGTGTCGCCGCCGGGCTCGTGCTCGCCGTCGTCTCCGGGCTCAGCCGCTGGGGCGAGGCCATCGTGGACGGACCGGTGCAGCTCAAGCGGTCCATCCCGAACCTCGCGCTGCTGCCGCTGCTGCTCTTGTGGTTCGGCATCGACGAGCGGATGAAGATCATCACGATCGCGCTCGGCGTCCTCATCCCGATCTACCTGCACACCCACAACGGCCTGCGCTCGATCGACGGGCGCTACGCCGAACTCGCCGAGACCCTGCGCCTCGGGCCCGCCGCGTTCATCGGCCGCGTCGTCCTGCCCGGCGCGCTCCCCGGGTTCTTCCTGGGGCTCCGCTTCGCCGTCACCGCCTCGTGGCTCTCGCTCGTCGTGGTCGAACAGGTCAACGCCACCAGCGGCATCGGCTACATGATGCTGCTGGCCGGGACGTACGGGCAGACCGACGTCATCATCGTCGGCCTCGTCCTCTACGGCCTCCTCGGCCTCGGCTCCGACGCCATCGTCCGCATTGCACAGAGGAGGGTCCTGACATGGCGACGCACACTGGAGGACTGACCAAGGCTTCGGCTGTCCGCATCCGCGACCTCCACCGCTCCTTCACCGACGACCGGCCGGTCCTGGCCGGGCTCGACCTCGACATCGAACCGGGCGAGTTCGTCGCACTCCTGGGCCGCAGCGGCTCGGGCAAGTCGACGCTCCTGCGGGCCCTCGCGGGCCTTGACCAGGACGCGGGCGGCAGCGGCGACATCGAAGTGCCCGAACAGGTCTCGGTGGTGTTCCAGGACTCGCGGCTGCTGCCGTGGCAGCGGGTCCTGCGCAACGTCGTCATCGGCCTCACCGGGCCGGGCGCGCAGGCCCGGGGCAGGGAAGCGCTCGCGGAAGTGGGCCTGGCCGGGCGCGAACGGGCCTGGCCCCGGGAGCTCTCCGGCGGCGAGCAGCAGCGCGTGGCGCTGGCCCGCTCGCTGGTCCGCGAGCCGGAACTGCTCCTGGCCGACGAGCCCTTCGGGGCCCTCGACGCCTTGACCCGCATCAAGATGCACGGTCTGCTGCGCGCGCTCTACGAGCGGCACAAGCCCGCCGTCCTGCTCGTCACCCACGACGTGGACGAGGCGATCGTCCTCGCCGACCGGGTGCTGGTCCTGGACGCCGGGCACGTGCGGACCGAGCGGCGCATCGACCTCGACGGGCACCGCGACCCGTCCGACCCGCGCTTCGCGGAGATCCGCACCCAACTGCTCGCCGCGCTCGGCCTGGGCGCCGACCACAAGGAGGCCGCATGAGCCGGCAGCTGCACCTCAACGCGTTCCTGATGAACACCGGCCACCACGAGGCCTCCTGGCGGCTCCCCGAATCGGACCCGTTCGCCTCCACCAAGATCGGGCACTACGCGCACCTCGCGCAGATCGCCGAACACGGGAAGCTCGACTCGGTGTTCTTCGCCGACTCGCCGTCGCTGTGGGGCGACATCGGCAGGCGCCCTTCGGGATCGCTGGAACCGACCGTGGTACTCGCAGCCCTCGCGGCGGTGACCGAGCACATCGGGCTCATCGCGACCGCGTCGACGACGTACAACGAGCCGTACAACCTGGCCCGGCGGTTCGCCTCCATCGACCATCTCTCGGGCGGGCGGGCCGGGTGGAACATCGTCACCACGGCCACTTTGGACGCGGCCCGGAACTTCAACCTCGACTCGCTGCCGACCCACGCCGCCCGGTACGAGCGGGCCGAGGAGTTCCTGCGGGTCGCGAAGCGGCTCTGGGACTCCTGGGACGACTCGGCCGTCCTGGGCGACAAGGAGACCGGGCTCTGGGGCGACCAGCGCCTGGTCTACCCGGCCGGGCACGCGGGCGAGCACTTCCAGGTGGCGGGCGCGCTCAACGTGCCGCGCTCGCCGCAGGGGCACCCGCTGCTCGTCCAGGCCGGGTCCTCCGAGAGCGGCCGGGCCTTCGCGGCTACGCACGCCGAAGCGGTGTTCACCGCGCAGCAGACCCTCGAAGAGGCGCAGTCGTTCTACGCCGACCTGAAGCGCAGGGCCGCCGCTTCCGGGCGCGATCCTGAGCATGTGCTCGTGCTGCCGGGGATCGTGCCGGTCCTCGGCGACACCGAGGCCGAGGCGCGGGAGCTGGAGGCCGAGCTCGACCGGCTCATCGTCGCCGAATACGCCCGCGACAACCTCGCCGGGCTCCTCGGCGTCGCACCCGAGGAGCTGGACCTCGACGAGGAGCTGCCGGGGAACCTGCGCGACGAGTCCGAGATCGAGGGCATGAAGAGCCGGTACACGCTCGTCGTGGAACTGGCCCGGCGCGAACGGCTCACGGTGCGGCAGTTGATCGGCCGCCTCGGCGGCGGGCGCGGGCACCGCACCTTCACCGGCACCGCCGAGCAGGTCGCGGACGCGATCACCGAGTGGGCCGACAACGGCGCGGCGGACGGGTTCAACATCATGCCCGCCGTCATGCCCTCGGGCCTGGAGTCCTTCGTGGACAAGGTGGTCCCGATCCTGCAGGAGCGCGGCCGGTTCCGCACCGAGTACACCGGCACGACCTTGCGCGACCACTACGGCCTGCCCCGCCCGGAGAACCCGCGGCGGCGCGAAGCACTCGAATCGGCGGCCAAGGGCGTCCTCGCTCACACCCGTTAAGCAAGGGGGCGCGCCGTGTCCGGTGCGCCCCCTTTTGCGTCCCGCCAAATGGAACGAACCCTGGCATTCGGGTGTTGTGCGAGCAAGAACGCCCCGAGCCCGACCATTTACTGGGACGGGGGTTGCCCGCAGCCGCTTCGCAATCCTAGAATTCCCACTAGTTTGATCGAGTTGATCGAACTAGTAGGAATACCTCCCTCTGAACGAGAAAGCATCCCCATGAGCATCAGACGACGAAGCGTCATCGCAGCAGCAGGTGCGGCCCTCACCGCGGTCCCGGTGCTGGCCGCCTGCGGGGAGGACGGCGACGCCCCCTCCGCCGCCGAAGCCGACAGCGCGACCGCCAGCGGCACGATCCGCCTGGGCTACTTCGGGAACGTCACCCACGCCCCCGCCCTCGTCGGCCTCCAGGCCGGCGTCTTCAAGGACACGCTGCCCAGCGCGGTCACGATCGAGGAGACCGTCTTCAACGCCGGGCCCTCGGCGATCGAAGCGCTGTTCGCCGACGCCATCGACATCTCCTACATCGGCCCCAACCCGGCCATCAACGGCTGGGCCCAGTCCGGCGGCCAGGCGCTCCACATCATCGGCGGCTCCACCTCCGGCGGCGCGGGCCTGGTCGTCGACGAGTCGATCACCACCGCGGACGACCTGCGCGGCAAGGCGCTCGCCACCCCGCAGCTCGGCAACACCCAGGATGTGGCGGCCCGCTACTGGCTCAAGGAGCAGGGCTTCACGACCGACGAGAACGGCGGCGGCGACGTCGCCGTCACCCCCATCGACAACTCCGAAGTCGCCGCGGCCTTCGACGACGGCACGGTGCAGGCGGCCTGGGCCGTGGAGCCGCGCTACTCGGACCTGATCCTCAAGCACGGTGCGGTCGAGTTCGTCAACGAGCGCGACCTGTGGGAGGGCGGCGAGTTCGTCACCACCCACATCATCGTCTCCAAGACGTTCCTCGACGAGCAGCCCGCCCTGGTGAAGGCGTTCCTGGAAGGCCACCTGGCGGCCCTGGACTACATCGCCGCGAACCCCGAGGAGGCCCAGACGGCCTCCAACGACCGCATTGAGGCGCTCACCGACAAGCGCCTGGACGACGCGGTGATCGCCGCCGCCTGGGAGAACCTGACCTTCACCGCCGACCCGATCGCCGCCTCGCTCCAGGGCAGCAAGGACCACGCGGTCGAGATCGGGCTCCTCGAAGAGGTCGACCTCAAGGGCATCTACGCGCTCGACGCCCTCAACCAGGTGCTCGCCGACCGCGGCGACGCCGAAGTCTCGGCGGGTGACCTGGGATGATCCCGGTCCGCCATGCCGCGGCGGCCGTGGACACCGCCCGGGCCCCAGGGGCCGTAGTGCTGACCGACGTGGTCAAGCGCTACGGCCGGGGCCCGGGCGCCGTCACGGCGCTGGACGGCGTCTCGCTCAGTGTCGGGCCCGGCAGCTTCACCTGCCTGCTCGGCGCCTCCGGGTGCGGCAAGAGCACCCTGCTCTCGCTCGTGGCCGGACTCGACGACCTCACCGGCGGTTCCATCGACAATGTGGACCGGCCGGTGGCGATGATGTTCCAGGAGTCGGCGCTGTTCCCGTGGCTCACGGTCTCGGGCAACGTCGAACTCGCTCTGCGCGTGAAGGGCGTCGGTCGGGCTGAACGACGCCAGCGCGCCGCAGAGCTGCTGGACACGGTGCGGCTGAACGGCTTCGCACACAAGCGGCCGCACGAGCTCTCGGGCGGCATGCGCCAGCGCGTGGCGCTCGCCCGGGCGTTGGCGCAGGACGCCTCGGTGCTGCTCATGGACGAGCCCTTCGGGGCGCTCGACGCGATGACCCGCGACATCCTGCACGACGAGCTGGAGCGTATCTGGCGCGAGCGGGAGCTCACGGTGCTGTTCGTGACCCACAACGTGCGCGAGGCGGTGCGTCTGGGCGACCGGGTGGTGCTGCTGAGTTCGCGGCCGGGCCGGGTGCTCAACGTGTACGACGTGGAGCTGGAGCGGCCCAGGCGCATCGACTCGGCGCCGGTCGCGAACCTGGCGGCCGAGATCACCGACGCGCTGCGGGAGGAGGTGTCGCGCCATGCCGGTTGAGACCGTGTCTTCCAAGGAGAAGGACACCTCCCGCAAGTGGGTGTCGGGGCTCGACGAGCTGGAGCGCACTCCGGTGACCGAGACCCGCTGGGGCCGTTTCGGTTCCCGGCTGTGGGCGAATACCTGGCCGAAGGTGCTGGCGCTGGTCCTGGTGATCGGCGTGTGGCAGTTCCTGGTGCTGATCGAGTGGAAGCCCGTGTGGGTGCTGCCCGCGCCGTTGACGGTGTGGGAGGACCTGTCGACGTACGCGTCCACTCCGGACTATTGGCAGGCGATCCTGATCACGATGCAGCGGGCGCTGACCGGGTTCGCGCTGTCGGTGCTGGTCGGTTCGGTGCTGGGCATCGCGGTGGCGCGGTTCAGGCCGCTGCGGGCGGCGATCGGCTCGGCCATCACCGGGCTCCAGACGATGCCTTCGATCATCTGGTTCCCCTTGGCGATCCTGCTGTTCAAGATCTCGGAGTCGGCCATCATGTTCGTGGTGGTGCTCGGGGCGGTGCCCGCGATCGCCAACGGGATCATCTCGGGCATCGACTACGTGCCGCCGGCGTACAAGCGCGTCGGTGCGGTGCTGGGCATGAAGGGCCTGGCCCTGTACCGGCACGTGATCCTCCCGGCGACCCTGCCTTCGTTCGTGTCGGGCCTGAAGCAGGGCTGGGCATTCGCCTGGCGCTCGCTCATGGCGGGCGAGCTGTTGGTGATCATCGCCGGTCAGGGTTCCATCGGCGCCCTGATGCAGGGGGCGCGAGAGTTCAACGACGCGGCGCGGGTCATCGCCTGGATCATCACCGTGCTCGTCATCGGCATCGTGGTCGATGCCGCGTTCCGCGCCGCCGACAACCGCATCCGCTCGTCCTGGGGCTTGAACCAGGACCGCTAGAACACGACATAGTTTTCCCCCGCGGGCGTTCCGCACCTTCGTCCCGCGGGGGGACCATCCCGATTCACCTGGGGCACAGCATGACCACTATTCCTATTAAAAAGATAGGACAAGTAGATATACGAGCGGTGTCCGCGAGGCTCCGGCTCGACCGGCTGCGCATCCTCATCGGACCGGTCGCCCTGCTGGCGCTGTGGCAGATCGGCTCGGCCACCGGGCTCATCCCCGAGCAGACGCTCGCGGCGCCGGCCACGGTGGTCAGCGCCGGGGCCGAGCTGATCGAGACCGGGCGGCTCCAGGAGCACCTGCTCGTGTCGCTCGGCCGGGCCGCCACGGGCCTCGCCCTCGGGGTGACGCTCGGCGCGGTCCTGGCGGTCGTCGCCGGGCTCTTCCGCCTCGGCGAAGACCTCATCGACGGGCCCATGCAGATCCTGCGGGCCATCCCCGCACTCGCCCTGGTGCCATTGGCGATCGTGTGGTTCGGCATCGGCGAGGAGGTGAAGGTCTTCCTCGTGGTCTTCGCGACCGCGTTCCCGGTGTACGTGAACACGCACGCCGCGATCCGGGGCCTGGACCCGCGCTTCGCCGAACTCGCGCGAACCGTGGAGCTCGGCAGGTTCGCGCTGGTGCGCAAGGTGATCCTTCCGGGGGCGCTCCCCGGGTTCTTCACGGGCCTGCGGTTCGCGACCGCGATCTCGTGGCTGGTCCTGGTCGTCTCCGAGCAGATCAACGCCACCAGCGGCATCGGCTACCTCATGACCCAGGCCCGCAGCTTCGCGCAGACCGACGTCATCGTCGTCGGCCTCGTCGTCTACGGCCTGCTCGGCCTCGTCTCCGACCGGCTCGTCCGCTTCACCGAAGGGAGGGTCCTGCCATGGCGACGGGCCTTCAACGCCCGATAGCGATCCCGGCGGCGGTCGCCGTCGCGGGCCTCGACAAGTCATTCGGTACGCAGCACGTCCTCAAAGGCGTGGACCTCGACATCGCGCCCGGCGAGTTCGTGGCGCTGCTGGGCCGCTCCGGGTCGGGCAAGTCGACGCTGCTGCGCGTGCTCGCCGGGCTCGACACCGAGTACGACGGGACCGCGGCCGTGCCGCGGCGCCGGGCGGTGGCGTTCCAGGACGCCCGGCTCCTGCCGTGGAAGCGGGTGCTCGACAACGTCCTGCTCGGCCAGCGTGGCCAGGCGGCCCGGGTCAAGGGCCTGACCACCTTGGACGAGGTCGGCCTGGCCGACAAGGCGAAGGCGTGGCCGCACACGCTCTCGGGCGGCGAGGGCCAGCGGGCCGCGCTCGCGCGGGCGCTGGTGCGCGAGCCGGAGCTGCTGCTCCTCGACGAGCCGTTCGGTGCTTTGGATGCCTTGACGCGCTTGAAGATGCACGCGCTGCTGCGGCGGCTGTGGGCCGTGCACCGGCCTTCGGTGCTGCTGGTGACGCACGACGTCGAGGAGGCGATCGCGCTCGCCGACCGCGTGCTCGTGCTGACCGAGGGCCGGATCTCGCTCGACGTGCGCGTCGAGCTTCCCGAGGTGAGCCCGCGCCGTTCCCGCGAGTTCGCCGACCTGCGCGACCGGCTCCTCGGTGAGCTGGGCGTGTCCGAATCCGAACGTTGACGAAGGCAGGCTGAAGATGACGATTCCCGAGCACGCCCGCGGTTACGAGGGCTTCGAAGGCACGGTCGGGCGCACGAGCGCCGAGTCGGAGCCGTGGTGGCCCGCGGAGCCGACCGCCCCGGCGGGGGCGCCGAACATCATCGTGGTGCTCCTCGATGACATGGGCTACAGCGATATCGGGCCGTTCGGGTCCGAGATCGACACACCGAACCTGGACCGGCTGGCCGCGAGCGGGGTGCGGCTGCAGAACTACCACACGACGCCGGTGTGCTCCCCCGCCCGCGCGGCGCTGCTGACCGGCCTGAACCCGCACCGGGCCGGGTACGGGTCGGTCGCGAACGGCGACCCGGGCTTCCCGGGGCTGCGGCTGGAGCTGGCCGACGATGTAGTGAGCCTGCCTGAGGCGCTGCGCGCCAACGGGTACGCGACCTACGCGATCGGGAAGTGGCATCTGGCGCGGGACGGGAACCTGGCGCCGGGGCGCACGAAGGACTCGTGGCCGCTGCAGCGGGGCTTCGACCGGTACTACGGGTCGCTGGAGGGGCTGAACTCGTTCTACCACCCGAATCAGCTCACCGTCGACAACGGACCGTCGGAGGTGGAGGACTACCCGGAGGGGTACTACCTGACGGACGACCTCACCGACCAGGCGGTGGCGCGGATCAAGGAGCTGCGCTCGCACGACCCCGAGAAGCCGTTCTTCCTGTACTTCGCGCATGTGGCGATGCACGGGCCGCTGCAGGCGAAGCCGGAGGACATCGCGAAGTACCGCGGGCGGTACGCGGAGGGCTGGGACGCGCTGCGGGAGCGGCGGTTCGCGAAGCAGCTCGCCGAGGGCCTGTTCCCCGAGGGCACCGAGCAGGCCCCGCGCAACGCCGAGCCGGGCTTCGACGTCCCGGCCTGGGCGGATCTCTCCGATGAGGAGCAGGAGCGGTACGCGCGGTACCAGGAGGTCTACGCGGCGATGGTCGACAGCGTCGACCAGTCGCTGGGCCGCATCCTCGACACCGTGGAGGCCTTGGGCGAATTGGACAACACGATCGTGGTGTTCACTTCGGACAACGGCGGCACGGCCGAGGGCGGCCCGGAGGGCACGCGTTCGTACTTCTCGCGGTTCGTGCACCACCCGGTGCCTTCGGGCTGGGAGCGGGACGTGCCGCACGACCCGGAGCTGATCGGCACGGCGAAGCTCGGCGTGCACTACCCGAGGGGCTGGGCGCAGACCTCGAACACGCCGTTCCGGTTCTACAAGGGGCAGACCTTCGCGGGCGGGGTGCGGGTGCCGTTCATCGTCTCGTGGCCCGCCGGGCTGCGGCGCGCCGAGGGCGACGACGGCATCCGGGACCAGTACGGGTACGTCACCGACGTGTTCCCGACGCTCCTCGAACTCGCCGGTTTGGAAGCGCCCGGGAACAGGCACGGGCGCGAGGCGCAGGACCGCGACGGTACGAGCCTCGCCGAGGTGCTGCGCAAGAAGGAGCTGGCGAGCCCGCACACCGAGCAGTACGCCGAGTTCGGCGGGCACCGCGGCTACTACAAGGACGGCTGGAAGCTCGTCACCCTGCACGCGCCGGGCACGGCCTTCGACGAGTCCGAGTGGGAGCTGTACGACACCCGCAGCGACCCGACCGAGCTGCACGACGTCTCCGGCGAGTTCCCCGGCATCGCAAGGGAACTGGCGGGCCTGTGGGAGGACGCGGCCTGGCGGAACACCGTGTTCCCGCTCCAGACCGGGTTCCGGTCCGGGCCCGGCGGGCGCAGGCCCTCGGACGAACGGTTCGAGCGGCCGGTGCGGCTGCTGCCGGGCTCGCCGGTCCTCGAGCGGTTCCGGTCGGCGCGGCTCGTCCAGTACCGCTCGTTCACTGTCGACGTGGAGCTGACCGGGGACGGCGGCGACGGCGTCCTGTTCGCACACGGCGACCCGCAGGGCGGGTACGTGCTGTACGTCGAAGAGGGGCGTATCCGCTTCGGCTACAACCAGTTCGGGCGGCCCACCGTGATCGACGGCGGCGACCTGCCCGCCGGGACCCGCCGGATCAGGCTGCACGCCGAGGCCACCCCGAGGCTGCAGTGGGACTTCACCGTGGCGCTCGGCGACGGCACCGGGGAACCGGTCGAGGTCGCGAACCTGCCCGGCCGGTTCCAGCTCGTCGGCCTCGCCCCCTGGACCGGCATCTCCGTCGGGCGCGACGCGCGCGGCCCGGTCCTGTGGGACCTGCGCGAACGGCGCGGCACCTTCCCGTTCAACGGCGAACTCGCCGCCGTCACCTACACCCCCGGCCCGCTCGCGTTCGGCCCCGAGGAGATCCGGGCGATCCACCGCGAAGCCGAACGCATCACCGACTAAGACGATCCCCATCTGAAAGGCCCGACATGACCACCGTTACCCGCAGAACCCTCCTCGGCGCGGCCCTGCTCGCCGCACCCGCCGGCCTGACCGCCTGCTCCGACTCCGCCGCCGCTGGCGGCGTGACGCTGCGGGTCGGCGAGCTCGGCGCCGCCCCGGTCACCCAGGAGCTGTTCAAGGCCGCCGGGCTCGACCGGGACCTGCCTTACGCGATCGAATGGAAGCAGTTCGTGAACGCCGGGCCCGAGTACATCGAGGCCGCCGGGGCCGACGCCGTCGACGTGGGCTTCACCGCCGACACCCCGCTGATCTTCGCCGCCTCGAACGGCGTGGGCCTCAAGGCGATCGCCGTCTCCAGCCCCGACGACCCGGACGCGTCCGGCAACGCGATCCTCGCCGGGCCCGGCACCGGCATCGCCACCCTCGCCGACCTCAAGGGCCGCAAGGTGTCCTTCCAGGAGGGCACCATCACGCAGTACCACGTGGTGAAGGCCCTCGAATCGGTCGGGCTGACCCTCGCCGACATCGAACCGGTCAACCTGCCCGTCGTGGACGCCAACACGGCGCTCGCCAACGGCGAGACCGACGCCGTCGCTACCCTCGGCATCTACTGGACGCAGGCCGAAGCGAACGGCGCCACCGTGATCGCCACCGGGGCCGGGTTCATCCCCGGCAACAGCCTCCTGTCCGCACGCACCGCGGTCATCGACGACGGCACCTACACGGACGCGCTCGCCGACTATGTGGACCGCTTCGCGCGGGCCCAGCAGTGGCGCAACGACAACGTCAGCGAATGGTCCGCGATCTACGCCGGGCTCACCGGCCTCGACGCGGGCCTCATCGAGGCCACCGAGACCCGCGCGCCCTCGACGCTCGGACCCGTCACCGACGAGGTCATCGCCGCGCAGCAGGACCAGGCCGACGTGTACACCGCGCTCGGCATCGTCGGCGAACTCGACGCCGCCGCACAGTTCGACGACGCCTTCACCGGCGCGATCGGGGCGTAGACATGGGCAACCCAGCGACCCCCGAGACCGAGGCGGCCAACGCCGCCGCCGCTTTCGGGCTCCACGATGAAACCGAAGCCGCCCTTGCCGACCGGGGCCTCATCGCCCCCGCCCACGGCGTCCCCGGCGTGCGCAGCAACGACCGCTTCCGGTTCCTCGACGGCGAAGTGCCCGACACCGTCCACCCCGGACTGTGGCGGCACGCCGGGCTCAACAACCGGGCCGGGCTGTTCGAGGTCGTGCCCGGCCGGATCTGGCAGGTCCGCGGCCTCGACCTCGCCAACCTGACGCTCGTCGCCGGGGACACCGGCTGGATCGTCCTCGACACCCTCACCAACGCCGAGGCCGCGAAAGCGGCGCTGGCGCTCGCGAACGAGCAGCTGGGCGAACGCGAAGTGCAGGCGGTCGTCATCAGCCACAGCCACATCGACCACTTCGGCGGCGTGAAAGGCGTCCTGCCCGGGGACCGGTCCGTGCCCGTGGTCGCCCCCGAAGGGTTCCTCGAAGCGGCCGTCGCCGAGAACATCGCGGCGGGCAACGCCATGTTCCGCCGCGCCGTGTACATGTTCGGCGCGTTCCTGCCCGCCACGGCCGAAGGCCAAGTGGACCAGGGGATCGGCAAGAGCAGCGGCGCGGGCGGGACCTCCGGGCTCGTCGCGCCCACAGTGGAGATCGGCGAGACCGGGACCGAACTCGTGCTCGACGGGGTGCGCCTGGTCTTCCAGGTCACCCCCGACACCGAGGCCCCCGCCGAGCTCAACGCCTACCTGCCGGACTTCAAGGCGCTGTGGGTGCCCGAGAACGCGGTCGCGTCCCTCCACAACCTCTACACGCCGCGCGGCGCCGAGATCCGCGACGCCCTCGCCTGGAGCAGGCACCTCCACGAGACAGTGCTGCTCTTCGGCGGCGACGCCGAGGTGCTGTTCGCGTCGCACCTGTGGCCGCGCTGGGGCAACCGGGAACTCGTCGAGTTCCTGACGCTGCAACGGGACGCGTACCGGTACCTCCACGACCAGACCCTCCGGCTCGCCAACCACGGCCTCGGCCCCGTGGAGATCGCCGAGGAGCTGCGGTTCCCGCCCGCGCTCGCCGCGCGCCCGTTCGTGCGCGGCTACTACGGCACGGTGAACCACAACGTCAAAGCCGTATACCAGCGCTACCTGGGCTGGTTCGACGGCAACCCCGCGAACCTCCACCCGCTTCCGCCCGTGGAGACCGCCAAGCGCACCGTCGAGTACGCGGGCGGCGCGGCGGCGGTCCTCGCCAAGGCCCGCAAGGACTTCGAACGCGGCGAGTACCGGTGGGTCGCGCAGATCGTGAACCAGGTGGTGTTCGCCGAGCCTGGCAACACCGAGGCCCGCGAACTCCAGGCCGCCGCCCTCGAACAGCTCGGCTACCAGGCCGAGTCGGCGCCCTGGCGGAACATCTACCTGACCGGCGCGGCCGAACTGCGCGGCGGCGTCCCGCCGATCCCCCGCCGCCACGCCAACCCGGACCTGCTGGGCGGTTTGACACCCGAGCAGGTCTTCGACTTCCTCGCGGTGCGCCTCAACGGCCCCAAGGCCGCTGACGCGGCGTTCACGGTGAACTGGGTGCTCCCCGAGCGTTCCTACGCGACCGAACTGTCGAACGGCTCGCTCCACACCGCCGCGGGCCGCTTCGTTCCGGAGGCCGAAGCCACCGTCACCGTGACCCCGGCCGAACTCGTGGGCCTGCTCGTCGACCCGGCCGCCGCCATCCCCGAACTCAAGACCGATGGCGACCCGACCGCCGTCACACGGCTGTTCAGCCTCCTCGACCGCTTCGCCCCCGACTTCCCCATCGTCACCCCCTGAGACAGTCGGCGGCCGGGCGCCCGATCAGCTCGCGGGCGCCCGGCCGCCGACGGCGACCTGCTCGCGGGTGTCGGCGGCGCGTTTCGCGTTGGAGGCGAGGGCGACGGCGAGGGCGGCGATGCCGAGGGCCACACCGATCCACACTGGAGCGAGGAGGCCGAGGCCGCCGTCGATGGCGAGGCCGCCGAACCAGGCGGCGAGGGCGATGCCGACGTTGAACGCGGCGGCGTTCACCGAGGACGCGAGCGAGGGCGCCTCCTTCGCGACGTCCATGACACGGGTCTGGAAGACCGGGACCATCGCGAACCCGGCCGCGCCGAGCACGAACACCATGACCGCGGCCGGGATCGCATACGGGGCCGCGAAGGCGAAGACGACCAGCGCGAGGGTCGCGGCGGTGATCGTGCCGTAGAGGGTCGGCATGAGCGCGCGGTCGGCGAGGCGGCCGCCGAGGAGGTTGCCGCCGGTGAGGCCGACGCCGAAGAGGATCAGCAGCCAGGGCACGGCCCCGCTGTCGAACCCGGAGACGCGGGTGAGGATCGGTTCGAGGAAGGTGATGGCCGCGTAGGCCGCGCCCCAGCCGAGCATGGTGATCAGGAGGACCTGCCAGACCTCCGGCCTGCGGAAGACCGCGAGCTCAGTGCGCAGCGACCCGCCGGTGTCGCCGGGCCGGGACGGCACGAACGCGATGATCGCGGCCAGCGAGACCGCGCCGATGACCGCGATGCCCCAGAAGGCCGCGCGCCAGCCGAGCTGCTGGCCGAGGGCGGTGCCGAAGGGCACGCCGACGACGTTCGAGAGGGTCAGGCCGGTCATCATGAGCGCGATCGCACGCGAGCGCCGCCCGGGGGCGACGAGACTGGCGGCCATGACCGGGCCGATGCCCATGAACGCGCCGTGGCACAGGGCCGAGACGACCCGGCCGGTCATGAGCACGCCGTAGTCGGGGGCCTTCGCGGCGAGCACGTTCCCGGCGATGAAGAGGCCCATCAGGATGACGAGCATGGTCTTGCGCGGCAGGCGGGTCCCGGCGGCGGTCATGATCGGCGCGCCGATCGCGACCGAGGCCGCGTAGCCGGTGACGAGGAGCCCGGCCGTGGAGATCGAGACGTCGAGGTCGTCGCCGAGCGGGCCGAGGAGGCCGACCACGACGAATTCAGTGAGGCCGATCCCGAACGCGCCCAGGGCGAGTGCCCCGAGAGCGAACATGCGGCGGCGTTTAGAGGCTGGCATCGCGGTCAAGTATTCGCCGCCGCGTCGGGCAAAGTCCAGTACTTTTTCCATCCATTGGAAAAATACCTCCGGCGACGCGGGCTTGCGTACGCTTGGCCCGTGGCACACGAACCGAACCGCACCGGCGGAACCGAGCACTCGACCAAGGGCGCGTATGTGACCGGCGGCGAGTTCACGAGGGACACCAACTACATCGAGGACCGCGTCGTCGCCGACGTCGCGGCCGTGCGGGCCGCGCCCCCCGAGCCGCACGCCAAGATCGGCGACCCGCGCATGCTCGGGCTCACCGAGGGCGCGCAGGCCTGGCCGGTCGAGCCGGGCCGCTACCGGCTCGTGGCCGCGCGGGCCTGCCCCTGGGCGCACCGGTCGATCATCGTCCGCCGCCTCCTCGGGCTCGAGGACGTGCTCTCGCTCGCAACGCCCGGCCCGGTGCACGACGTGCGCTCCTGGACCTTCGACCTGGGCCCCGGCGGCCACGACGCCGTGCTCGGTTCCGAACGGCTGCAAGAGCACTACTTCCGGCGCTTCCCCGAGTACCCGCGCGGCATCACCGTGCCCGCGCTCGTCGACGTGCCGACCGGCCAGGTGGTCACCAACAACTACCCGCAGCTGACGCTCGACCTGTCGACCCAGTGGACCGCGTACCACCGTGACGGCGCGCCGGACCTGCTCCCGGCCGGGCTCGTCGACGAGATACTGCCGGTCATCGAGCGGATCTTCACCGAGGTCAACAACGGCGTCTACCGCGCGGGCTTCGCCGGGTCGCAGGCCGCGTACGAGCGGGCGTACGAGCGCCTGTTCACCGCCCTCGACTGGCTCGAGGCGCGCCTCGCCGGGCAGCGCTATCTGATGGGCGACCACATCACCGAGGCCGACGTGCGGCTCTTCACGACCCTCGTGCGCTTCGACCCGGTCTACCACGGCCACTTCAAATGCAACCGCAACAAGATCAGCGAGATGCCGGTCCTGTGGGCGTACGCGCGCGACCTGTTCCAGACCCCCGGCTTCGGGGACACTGTGGACTTCGACCAGATCAAGCGGCACTACTACGCCGTGCACGAGGACATCAACCCCACCCAGGTGGTGCCCGCCGGTCCGGACCTCGCGAACTGGCTCTCCGACCACGGCCGGGAGGCCCTGGGCGGCAAGCCCTTCGGCGACGGCACCGCGCCCGGTCCCGTCACGGCCGACGAGCGCCCGCCGGGGGCGAACCCGCTCTACTGACTCCAGCCTGAAGTGGTCGCGATCCGCTGCTCCCATTGAGCGACGGCGGGGCCGCCGTGCTGCCAGCGCTCGCAGAACGCGCGCAGTTCGATGCACCGGTCGACCATGGCGGCCTTGCGGACCGGCCAGTCCGGGACGGGCGCGCCGTAGGCCGCGAAGAACGCGTCGAGCGCCCTGACGCGGTCCGGGTGGTGCATCCGCACGATCCACTCGCACCAGGCGAGGTCCTCGACGGGGTCGCCGAGGCGCGCGAACTCCCAGTCCACTACGGCCGTAACGGCATAGGTGGAGCGGTTGGACGTGAAGCCGAGCAGCAGGTTGTTGGGGCCGAAGTCGCCGTGGACGAGCGTGCCGCCGTGTCCTGGAAGGGAACCGCGGAGGGCGTCGACCGGGGTCTGGTGGATCTCGCGCAGGATCGAGCCGCAGACTCGCAGCACCTCGGCGGGATCGCCGGTGTCCATGAGTTCCTGGCCGGGGATGCCCGGGACGAAGCCGAGGGTCAGCGCGCCTTCGCCGGAGCCGAGCACGGGCGGGACCGGGATCGTCTCGGCGAGCGCGGTGAGCAGCAGCCGTTCGCGTTCGAGTCGCGCGGCGGCGTCGGGGCCTTCGTAGTGCTTGACCACCGTGGAGCGGTCGCCGGAGGTCCGGTTCGTGTAGCCGTGCGGGAGTCGACGCATCCGTCGAGTATGCGGCGGCGGTACCCCGGTGGGCGAGCGGTTGAACGCGGATGGAAATCACGGTGTTCCGTGTGAGCTGCGGCCGGATCGGTGGTTCGGCGCCCCGGGCTCGGTTACGGTTGCGGCGACCGCCGCAGTACAGGACGGAAGGCCCGCCGTGATCCACAGCCTCTTCGACTCAGCCGTCGCCTACCAGCCGACCGAGGCCGAGCAGTCCGAGCCCGTGCCGCCGATCGAGGCGGTCCTGTTCGACTTCTCGAACACGATCTTCAAGCTCATCGACGCGGGCACCTGGCTGCGCCGCGTGGCCGCCGAGACCGGCCGCCCGCTCGACGACGACCTGCTCGAGAAGACCGTCGCGCAGCTCGGCGACGCCTACCGCATCCCCGAGGTCGCCGCTATCCAGATCGGCCGCGACGAGTCCGCCGAGCAGCACCGCGTCGCCCTCCTCGGCTGGTTCGCGCACGTCGACTACCTGCAGGGCATCGAGGCCGAGGCGTACGCCGCGATCGCCGCCCCCGACGCGTGGGTGCCCTACCCGGACACCGAGCCGCTGCTGCGCGAGCTGCGCCGCCGCGGGATCAAGACCGGCATCGTCTCCGACTTCCCTTGGGACGTAGGCGTGCACATGGAGTACTTCGGGCTCGACGACCTCATCGACGTGCGCGTGATCTCCTACCAGTTCGGCACCGAGAAGCCCGACCCGGTGCTGTTCCGCGCCGCGTGCGAGCGCCTCGGCGTCGACCCGCGCCGCACGCTCATGGTCGGCGACAACCCGGCGAAGGACGGCGGTGCGGCCGCGACCGGCCTGCGCGCGTACATCCTCCCGGGCGAGGTCCGCATGGGCGAGCGCGGCCTCTCGCACGTCCTCGGCTTTCTTGACTGAGCACAGCCTTGACCGAGCACCGCTTGACTAAGGGTTGACCTGCGCACTTGCCTTGGAGTGCACTCCAAGTCGTAGCTTCGGGGCATGAGCGACAAGCAGCAACCGATCGGATCAGGCTTCAACGACAAGAGCACCGCCGCCGAGGTCGTCGCCGGCCTCGACCTCGCGGGGAAGACCGCCGTCGTGACCGGCGGGTACTCCGGCCTCGGGCTCGAGACCACGCGGGCCCTGGCGGGTGCGGGTGCAACGGTGGTCGTCCCCGCGCGGCGGCCCGACCTGGCCGCGAAGAACCTCGACGGCATCACAAGCGTGGAAGTGGACGAGCTCGACCTCGCCGACCTCGGCAGCGTCAAGGCCTTCGCGGAACGGCGCCTCGCGGACGGGCGGCGCATCGACGTCCTCGTCAGCAGCGCGGGCATCATGGCCTGCCCGGAGACGCGTACCGATCAGGGCTGGGAGCTCCAGTTCGCGGTCAACCACCTCGGGCATTTCGCGCTCGTGAACCGGCTCCTGCCGCTGCTCGAAGGCGGCCGGGTCGTGTCGGTCTCCTCGGCGGCCCACGGGCGCTCGCCGATCCGCTGGGACGACGTGCACTTCGAGACCGGCTACGAGCGCTGGGACGCCTACGGGCAGTCCAAGACCGCGAACGTGCTCTTCGCCGTCGAACTCGACCGGCTCGCGCAGTCGGCGGGCCTGCGGGCGTTCGCGCTGCACCCCGGCGGGATTCTGACGCCGCTCCAGCGCCACATCTCCGAGGCCGACCAGCGCGAGCTCGGCTGGATCGACGACGAGGGCAACCCGCCTGCGACGTTCAAGACCGTGGAGGAGGGCGCGGCCACCCAGACCTGGGCGGCCACGTCGCCGAAACTCGACGGCCTCGGCGGGGTCTACCTGGTGGACTGCGAGGTCGCCGTGTTCGGTGAGGACGGCAAGACCGTCAGGCCCTACGCGGTCGACCCCGAGCAGGCGCGGCGCCTGTGGGAGTACTCGGCCGCGCTCACGGGTGTGAACGCGTTCGATTAGGCGCCCTTGGCTTTCGGTTTGGCGCGCAGGTGGGCGCGTTCGCCCTGGCTGCCGAAGAGGCTCAGGAACTCCACGGACCGCTCGTCGGCGCAGCCGAACCAGTGCGGGGTGCGGGTGTCGAACTCGGCGGCCTCGCCGGGCTTCATCACGAAGTCGTGCTCGCCGAGGACGACCCGGAGGTTCCCGTTGAGGACGTACATCCACTCGTACCCCTCGTGGACCTTCGGGTCGGGCTCGGTCCTGTTTCCGGCGGGGATGATGAGCTTGTACGCCTGGATGCCGCCGGGGCGGCGGGTGAGCGGCAGGTAGATCATGCCGCCCCGGGTGACCGGTCTCATGTGGACGCGCGGGTCGCCGGTGGCCGGGGCGTCCACGAGGTCGTCGAGGGTCACGCCGTGGGCTTTCGCCAAGGGCAGCAGGAGTTCCAGGGTCGGTTTGCGGGTACCGGACTCGAGCCGCGAGAGGGTGCTCACGGAGATCCCGGTCTGTTCCGAGAGGTCCGCGAGGGTCGCCTCGCGGGCCTTGCGCAGGGCCCGCAGGTGGGGACCGACCGCGCCGAGGGCCTGGTCCGTAGCTTCGTCCATGCTTCGAGTTTGCCAGATCGGCAAGAAAATTTGCCAGTTTCGCGGGGTCCCGTTTACGGTCGTTGCCGGAGGTGGTCGCAGTGACCGATGAACTGAAGGAGCAGTACGACGTCGTGGTGGTCGGCGGCGGGGCCGCGGGCCTGAACGGGGCGCTCATGCTCGCCCGCGCGCGGCGCTCGGTGGCCGTGATCGACGCGGGCGAGCCGCGCAACGCCCCCGCCCACGGGGTCCACGGCCTGCTCGGGCGCGAAGGCATGGCGCCCGCGGAGCTGCTGGCGGTCGGCCGGGCCGAGGTGCGGCAGTACGGCGGGCACGTGGTCGACGGCAGCGTGACCGGCGCGCAGGCGGTCGGCGGCGGCTTCATTGTCGGGCTCGCGGACGGCCGGCAGGTCAAGGCCCGCAAGATCCTCGTCACCACCGGGCTCGTGGACCGGCTGCCGGAGATCCCGGGCCTGGCCGAGCACTGGGGCCGGAACCTGGTCCACTGCCCGTACTGCCACGGCTGGGAGGTCAGGGACGAGGCGATCGGGATTGTCGCGACCGGGCCGATGTCGATGCACCACGCGCTGCTGTTCCGGCAGTGGACCGCTGACCTGGTGGTGTTCACGAACGACCGGCTGGCGCTGCCGCCGGAGGAGGCCGAGAAGCTGCGGGCGCGCGGCACCCGGATCGTGGACGGCGCGATCGAGCGGATCGAGTCCGAGGACGGCCGGATTCGCGGGGTGCGGTTGGCGAACGGCGAGTTCGTGGAGCGGACCGTGCTCGCCACGGGCACCCGGATGGAGGCGCGGGCCGGGTTCCTGAAGGACTTGGGGCTCAACGCGGTCGAGCACCCCTCGGGCGCGGGCGAGCACCTCCCGGCTGACCCGACCGGGAAGACCGAGGTCCCGGGCGTGTGGGTCGCGGGCAACGTCACCGACCTCATGGCCCAGGTCGGCGCGGCCGCCGCCGGAGGCGCGACGGCCGGGGCCCGCCTCAACATGGAACTGGTCGAAGAGGACACGGAAGCGGCCGTGGCCGCGCACCGGGCGAGGTAGGCGAGTGCGCGGCAGGGCCGGGACAGTGTCCCGGCCCTGCCGCGTTTCGCTGTGCCTACTCCCCCGACGGGGCGTTGCGCCAGATCAGGTCGATGACCTCGTCGTCCGGGCGCCGCTCGTTCTCGCCGGGACCGGCACCGCCGCTGCCAGCGCCGATTCCCAGGTCCTCGTAGGTGTCGTTGCCGCCTTCGGCCGTCTCCATGACGGTCTCCGCGTCGGTCCCCACCGGCATCTCGGCCGCCGCGAAGTCGATCGCCTCGCCGCTGCCGCCGTCACCGCCGTCACCCATCGCGTGCCTCCTCGCTGTCGGACGTTCCCACTATTGTCGCGGGAGCCGGCCACAAGCGGGGCCCGCTCGCGATCACGGCTTGCGCGGCGGCTTGGCCGAGCCTCCCGCTGCCAGGCGCATCAGGTCGGAGCTGAGGTCGATGTCCAGCTCAGTGCCGCCGGCGCTGCCGTACTCGTGCTGGTAGTGCTTCCAGGACTCGCTGCGGACCTTCTCGGCGAAACCGGACTCCATGAGCAGCAGGACCTCGATCGCTGCGCGCGTGATCCGCTCCCCCAGCTCCTTCGAGTTCCAGTCCTCCGTGGCGGCGAAGACCGAGGTCGGGACGGTCATCGTCCGCAGGTACGCGAACAGCGAGCGCATCTGCTCGTCCACGACGAGGGCGTGCCGGGCCGTCCCGGCGGTCGCGGCGAGGACGACCGGCTTGGCGATGAGCAGGTCGTTGTCGAGGATGTGGAAGAAGGAGCTGAACAGGCCGCTGGGCGCGGCCTTGTAGACCGGGGCGCTGGCGACGACCGCGTCGGCGCGGCCGAGCAGTTCGACCGCGCGGGTCAGCTTGGGGCCCATGAGCTGCGAGACGAGCGCGGTCGCGATCTCGGTGGCGAGTTCGCGGAGGTCGATCACGTCGGTGGCGGTCTTCTCGTCGCGGTCCTCGGCGAGGGTGCGCACGCGGTCGGCGATGCGGTCGGCGAGCATCCGGGTCGAGGACGGGTCGCTCGTGCCGCCGCTGACGACGACTACGCGGAACGGTTGGGCGGCTTGGGATTGCACGATGCTCATTGGACTGCTTCCTTGCGTGGTGCGGGGGTCGCCGCGCCTTGGGCGGCGAGTTTGCGGCCGATGGCCTCGAGCTGGGCCATCTCCTCGTCGGTGAGGGCGGCGGTGACGGCGCGGGCGACGTCGACGGCGTGGCGGCCGCCGACGCGGCGCTGGCGTTCGCGGCCCGCCTCGGTGAGGGCGAGGCGGACGCCGCGCCCGTCCTCGGGGTCGGGCGCGCGCTCGATGAGGCCGCGCTCGGCGAGGCGGTCGACGAGCCGGGACAGGGCGGGCTGGCTGAGCAGCACGCCGCGTCCCAGTTCGAAGAGCCGCAGCGGTTCGGCGTGCTTGGACAGCGTGTAGAGGACGTCGTACTCGCGCATGGTCAGCTCGCCCCAGATCGGCTCGGCGGCGAACCGCTTCATGAGCGAGGCGTGCGCGGTGAGCAGCGACTCCCACGCCTCGTTCGCGCGGCGGCTCCTGCTGCGGGTCATGTTCGGGCCCTTCAGCTCTCGTCGTCCTGGTAGGGCATGTCACCGGCGGTGTTGTCGCCGCGGTTGGCGTTCGGGCGCGGCTGGCGGGCCGGGGCGTCGCCGTACTTGGCCCTGCTGCGGCCCGCGTGGGTCGGCGCGTCGGCCGATTCGGGGTCGCGGCGGGCGGCGAGTTCCTTGCGCAGCACCGGGACGACCTCTTCGCCGAGCAGGTCGAGCTGGTTGAGGACCATCTTCAGCGGCATCCCGGCGTGGTCGATGAGGAACATCTGGCGCTGGTAGTCGCCGAACGCGTCATGGAAAGTGAGGGTCTTGTCGATGACCTCCTGCGGGCTGCCCACCGAGAGCGGCGTGCCGCGCGTGAACTCCTCGAGCGAGGGGCCGTGGCCGTAGACGGGGGCCTCGTTGAAGTACGGGCGGAACTCGCTGACCGCGTCCTGCGAGCGCTTCGCGATGTAGGCGTGGCCGCCGAGGCCGACGACGGCCTGCTTGCGGGTGCCGTGGCCGTAGTGCTCGAAGCGCTGGCGGTAGAAGTCGACGAGGCGCTTGGAGTGCGACGTCGGCCAGAAGATGTGGTTGGCGAAGTAGCCGTTGCCGTAGAACGCGGCCTGCTCGGCGATCTCGGGCGTGCGGATCGAGCCGTGCCACACGAACGGCGGCACGTCGTCGAGCGGCCGTGGCGTGGAGGTGAAGCCCTGCAGCGGGGTGCGGAACTCGCCTTCCCAGTCGACGACGTCCTCGCGCCACAGGCGGTGCAGCAGGTTGTAGTGCTCGAGCGCGAGCGGCAGGCCCTGGCGGATGTCCTGCCCGAACCAGGGGTAGACGGGGGCGGTGTTGCCGCGTCCGAGCATGAGGTCCATGCGGCCCTTGGACAGGTGCTGGAGCATCGCGTACTCCTCGGCGATGCGCACCGGGTCGTTGGTGGTGATCAGGGTCGTGGCGGTGGTAACGACCAGTCGCTTTGTGAGCGCTGCGATGTGCGAGAGCAGCGTCGTGGGGGAAGAGGAGAAGAACGGCGGGTTGTGGTGCTCGCCGATGCCGAAGACGTCGAGGCCGACCTCTTCGGCCTTGACGGCGATCTTGAGGATGGCGTCGATCCGCTCGGCCTCGGTCGGGGTCTCCCCCGAGACGGGGTCGCGCGTGATGTCACTGACTGAGAAGACACCGAACTGCATCGTAATCCCTGCTCTCCCCGCCGAGGCGGTGCGATCTTCATGCGTTTGCATCTACCTTAACGGCCCGGGGGCGGGGAGTATTCCGATTCCGGGGAGGCACTGCTCACACCGAAACGGCGGTGCACTGTGAACAACGCCCAGCCGCCGGGACGGCGTCTTAGTAGCGTCCGACGACCACCCCCGAAGGAGAACTCCACATGCTGGGCAATTCAGGGCGAATCCGCCGACCGGCCGCGCTCGTCGCAGCCGCCGCACTGCTCGCGGTAGGCGCCTGCACCACCGAGGACGAGCCCGACGCGGGCGGTGTCGAGCCGGGGCCCGACGCCGTCGCCGAAGCAGAGCGGCTCTACCAGATCGTCAACGACAGCCACGCCATCACCGACGAGCTCACCGTGATCGAGCACCGGATCACCAAGCGCTGCTTGGAGGACGAGGGCTTCACCGTCCACGACCCGATGGAGTTCCAGGAGTCGCACACCGCCGCGTACAGCGCGGGCGGCTACCTCAGCGGCGCGCCGCTCAGGGCCGTGCCGACCGCCGAGGCGGCCGGGCAGTGGGGCTTCGGCGTGTGGGCGGAGTTCGTCCGCAACCCCGGCAACGAGGATCTGGCCGAAGAGCTGCTCACACCGGAGGCCAGGACCGCCTTCGGCATCCTCGACGAAGAGGACATGGGCCTCGACACGAGCGAATGGGACGCTGAGGACCAGGAATACCAGGCCGAGTGGATCGAGGCCTACACCGGTTCGCCCGCGATCACCGGCGGCCTCAAGGGCGCCGAGATCGACAGCGAGGCCCCGCCCGGCGGGTGCTGGCTCGAGATGGTCGAGACCATGTACGGCGAGCCGTACATGGTGGCCTACGAGGGCGAGGACGGCGGCGAGGGCGGCGAGTACGCCCAGACCCACGAGCCGAGCCCGGTGTTCACCCTCGAGGAGAAGGAGGACTACGGCGACCTGCGCACCGAAGTCGGCGACGAGGCCGACGCGTTCGACAGCTGCCTCATCGACGCCGGCTACGAGGGCTGGGAACTCGGGGACGAGTTCTACCCGCCGCTGTGGCAGTACTTCGGCGAGATGTACGACCCGGCCTACTTCGAGGAGTACGGCGAGGAGGGCATCGAGGTCCCCGAAGCGCCCGAGGACGTTCCGGGCGACTTCATGGGCGTGCTCGAACTCGAGAAGGCCATGGCCGCCGACTTCGCCGCCTGCGGCGCGGAGAGCGGTCTGCGCGAGGCCGTCGCACAGGCCTGGGCCGCGGACCTGGTCGAGACCTACCAGCCGATCGAGACGGACCTCGTCGCCTGGCAGGAGCAGATGCAGGGCCACCTCGACAAGGCCCAGGACTACCTCAGCGAGTAGCCCTCTCGCAGGTTCCCGGGGGGGGGGGGGGGGGGGGGGGGGGGGGGGGGGGGGGGGGGGGGGGGGGGGGGGGGGGGGGGGGGGGGGGGGGGGGGGGGGGGAGGGGGGGGGG